>CAYZKE010000090.1:2550-9598 GCA_964478505.1 uncultured Loktanella sp. | reverse complement strand
GATCGAACCAGTGACCCCTTCGATGTCAACGAAGTGCTCTACCGCTGAGCTAATCATCCATGTCTTCTGCGTTTTACGACACGTCCCATAACGAAATAGGACGCGGGCAATCCGCGTCAGTCGTGCGGTCTATAAAAGGAGTCGACAAAGGGATCAAGGGCTTTTGGTATTTTCCCGAAATGCGCTATCTATTGTGCTGAAGGGACGAAAATATTGCTCAAAGCGGCCTACACTCTGACCCGACCACAGGTGCGCACCACCAGCGTTGTCTTTGCGTCGCCCCATAGCGGGCGCGACTATCCTGATGCGTTCTTGCGCCGGTCGGTTCTGAATGCAAGCGAGATCCGGTCGTCCGAGGACGCCTTTGTGGATCAGCTTTTCGCAGCCGTGCCTGACCATGGCTCACCGTTGTTGACGGCAACAGCGCCGCGCGCCTTTCTTGATCTGAACCGTGGCGTGGATGAACTGGATCAGGCCCTGATCGAAGGGGTGCGCCGCAACGCGCATAATCCGCGCATTGCCAGCGGGCTCGGGGTTATCCCGCGTGTTGTGGCCAATGGCCGGCAGATATATCGCGGCAAACTCACACTGGCCGAGGCGCATCTGCGCATTGCGCAATACTGGCGTCCCTACCATGACCAGCTGCAGACCTTGCTGGATGAAAGCAATAACACCTATGGCGAGGCGATTTTGATTGATTGCCATTCCATGCCCCATGAAGCGCTGGAAAACGTCGGGCCACCGGGCAGTGCGCGTCCTGATGTGGTTCTGGGTGACCGGTTTGGCTCTACCGCCGCGGCATCTGTTGTGGAGCAGGTGGAGGCCGCATTCACAAGCGCGGGTCTGCGGGTGGCGCGCAACATGCCGTTTGCGGGTGCTTTTATTACGCAACACTATGGCCGCCCGTCACGCCGGCAACACGCCATTCAGATCGAAATCGACCGCGCGCTTTATATGAACGAACGCACATTGGAGCTGAATGCAGACTTCGCGGCCTTTCAGGCGCTCTTGTCAGGCGTGATCGCCGAGATTGTCGATATCGGACGTGTTGCGGACCAAAAGGTTGCGGCGGAATAGCCGCGGTTAAGTTAGGCGCGCCATTTTCATATCGTCCAGACGTTTGCTGAAATCCTCCGGGCTGATGCTTGTCGACAAGGCACGCGCCATGAACGCGGCCTGTGTTTCTGGCGCAATTCCGTTTGCGGGTGGATCGCGGTCAAGGTTGGTCGGGAAAGAATAGCCTTCTGCAGTGGCCGATATCGCTGCTTTGAGTTCCGAGGGGCTCAATTTGCCATCTGCTATCGCTTGGGCAGCAAATGGGAACACCAGCCCGCATATTTTGTCGCGGTCAATCGTTTCCATCGCCCGCCCGAAGGCTGAGGAGACCTGCAAGAGATTGGCAAACCGATGGATGTCCTTGCTGGTGTTCGCGCCTGCTGCGTGAAACAGCGCAGGGTTGAAAAATAAAGTGTCGCCTTTTGCGAGCGGCAGTTGGACGTAGCGTTCTTCAAACAAAGCCCTGAAATCGGGCCTGCGCCAAGCGGCATATCCTGCGCGGTAGGCCTGCGAGAAAGGAAGTAGTTTCGTCGGGCCGCTTTCCAGCGGCATATCGCAATGCGCAACTGCCCCCTGAAGTGTGAGGACTGGTGAAATATCATGCACATGGGCGGGATAGGACGCGCAGATCTCGGCGCTTTGAAAGCCCAGATGATAATCGCGATGCGCTTGCTGCGCGGCTCCGCCGGGATGGACGAGGTTCACTTGCGCGGTCATCTGGTAGTTGGGGCCAAGCCATGCCTCGCAAGCCGCATCAATCACGGTATTTGCGAAATAGTGGAGGAAGACATCGGGTGCCGCTTCGCAAAGTTTTTGCAGCGAATTCCAGACCCGATCATTCGCACCTGCCGCCGCGAAATGGTCGCCTGCGCCGTGCGCGCCCGCCTTTTCATCTGCAATGATCTGTTCGTAAACGCGGGTGGCCTGGTCCAGAACACTGGTGTCCGCATAGGTCTTTTTAAGGGCGATGACACCCGCACCTTGCCGCAGAACAAGCGCCCATTCTGCCAGGATTCGCTTACGGGTTCCCTGATCTTCAAGGGCAGGGCGGAGTGCTGCCATATCATAAACCGGAATATTCTTTTCGATGGCGGCGGCAAAAGGCACATCCGCGCCGTGTGTTGTCTGATCAATCAACGCGGTGAAATCCGCGATATCACAGGCATCGGGTTCATAATACGCGGCTGTGGTGTCAAAGATGCGGTTCAAATCGTGCCCTCCCGGTGTCTCAGCCTCTTGAGCGTAGCGGACATTGGTTTTTGTAAAAAGACAAATTCAGGCGGGGTAAGGTGGGTCAAGACCCACCTTACCCTTAACGCAGGGCGCGTCCTTTGATGATCGCATCCTTGCCAAACTTCTCGCGAATTCTGTCAGCTGCCTTTTCCGCATCGGCCCGTTTTTGCGCACCGGGGTCCAGCAAATCACCTTCGCGGTCGGCATCGGCAGCAGGGGTGATCTCGGACAGCCCCACCCCCAGCAGACGAAACGGCCCGCGTCCGCTGACCTGATCGAACAAGCCGCGCGCCGTGCGATAGATGGTATCGGCAATCTGGGTGGGGTGGCGCAGGCTTTGCCGTTTCGAGATCAGTTTGAAATCCGAGGTTTTCAGTTTTAGCGTCACCACCCGCCCCGCTTTATCCTGCGCTTTGGCGCGTGCGCTGACCTTCTCGGCCATCCGCCACAGGTGGCCATCCAGAATATCCACATTGCCGGTGTCTTCATTGAACGTCGTCTCGTTCGACAGCGTCTTTACAGGGCTATGGGGTGAGATCCGCCGCCCGTCTTCGCCGCGGGCAAGGCTGTAGAGCCGCTCGCCCATGCCGCCGAACCGGTCATGCAGATCCCGCCTGTCCCAGCGCAGAAGGTCGTCAAAGGTGCGAATGCCCGCACCCTCTAGGCTGGCCTGTGCGGCCGGCCCGATGCCCCAGATCAGGCGCACGGATTTGGGGCGCAGAAATGCGGTGGTTTCTGCCTTGCCGATAATCGAAAAGCCGCGCGGTTTGTCGAGGTCCGAGGCAACCTTGGCGAGGAATTTATTGTGGGACAGCCCGATTGATCCCGTCAGCCCCAATTCGTCTTTCATCCGCTTAACCAGACGCGCCAGCATGACCGCAGGGGGTGCATGGTGCAGGCGTTCTGTGCCTGTAAGGTCCATGAACGCTTCATCCAGTGAGAGGGGCTCCACCACCGGTGTCAGTTCATCCATCATCGCGCGGATGGCGCGCGAGGCCTCGGTGTAGGCGGGAAAGTTGGGGCGCACGACAACGGCTTCGGGGCAAAGCTTCAGCGCCTGAAACATCGGCATCGCAGATTTGACGCCCTTGATTCGCGCGACATAGCAGGCGGTCGATACAACGCCGCGCCGCCCGCCGCCGATGATCACGGGTTTATCTGCGAGATCGGGGTTGTCGCGCTTTTCGACCGAGGCATAGAAGGCATCGCAATCCATATGCGCGATCGTCAGGTCAAACAGTTCCGGATGCCGCGTCACCCTTGGACTGCGGCATTGTGGACAACGGGACTCATTGTCGAATGTGGTCAGGCAATCGCGACAAAGTGCTGGCATGACGGCAGTGTAGAAGGGGCAGGATTTGGACACAACGGCCCGCACGATGGCGCGAGGGTGCTGCTGGTGGCGTTGCGTCGCGAAAATGCCACGGTGCGACGGGTGGCATTGCGAACAGAAATTTCCCATTGCGTTGCGTGCCGATCTGTCTATGAGTTTCCAATAGGAAACACACCAACCGGGAGAGTCTGGTTTGGTCTGGCGCCGAAGGAGCAACCGCCCCGGTCACTCTCAGGCAAAAGGACCGGTTGGGGTGCAACACGCCGAAGAGAGGCCTTGAGTGGTCCGCCGAAGGAGCAAGCCCGATTGGGCGAATCTCTCAGGTACAGCAGACGGCGGGGGCAGATGGTAGGGAGTTTACCATGCCTAAAGTTGCTGTATTGGGCGCCGGAATCACCGGCGTCACCACTGCTTATTCACTTCACGCGCGCGGATATGACGTCACCGTCTATGATCGCCAGCGCTATGCGGCGATGGAAACCAGCTTTGCCAATGGCGGACAGCTCAGCGCGTCGAATGCGGAAGTCTGGAACCAATGGTCCACGGTTCTGAAGGGTATCAAATGGATGCTGCAACAGGACGCACCATTGTCGGTGAACCCGAGCCCCAGCTGGCATAAGATTAGCTGGATGGCGGCGTTTCTGGCCAATATTCCGCACTATAAAGCGAACACCGTCGCAACCGCGCGTATGGCGGTGACGGCGCGTGCAGGTCTGGCGGAAATGGCTAATCATGCAGGGATTGATTTTGATTTCACGCCTGCGGGGATTTTGCATTTCTACAAAACCGAAAAAGACTTTGCCCATGCGCGCAAGGTCACGGAATTGTTGGCCCAAGGCGGGTTGCAGCGGCGCGAGTTGAGCGCCGAAGAGACGCTTGCCAAGGAACCTACATTGCGCGGCGATATTCTGGGCGGGTTCTGGACCGAAAGCGACAGCACAGGTGATATCCACAAATTCACCGTCGGTCTGGCCGGGTGGCTGCGCCGACAGGGTGTGCAGTTTGAAATGGGCCATGCGGTCGACGATGTTGCAGCGGATGCGGATGGCGTGACGGTGCGGGCACGGACCGAGCAGCGTTTTGATGCGGTGGTTGTTTCGGCGGGCGTTGCGTCACGCGGTTTTGCAAAGAAACTGGGCGACCGCGTGAATGTGTATCCAGTGAAGGGCTATTCCATCACGGTCAACCTGCCTGACGCGCAATCGCAGGCGGCGGCACCAACGGTTTCGCTGTTGGATGACAAGGCCAAGATCGTCACCTCGCGCTTGGGACGTGACCGGTTCCGCATTGCGGGGACCGCAGAATTCAATGGCGAAAACCGCGATATCCGTGCGGATCGCGTGAAACCGCTGGTGCAGTGGTGCGAGACGCATTTCCCTGATGTCAGCACGGAAAACGTCGTGCCTTGGGCAGGGCTGCGCCCGATGATGCCCAATATGATGCCGCGTGTCGGTGCCGGGCGTCATCCGCGTGTTTTCTATAATACCGGGCACGGGCACCTTGGCTGGACCCTTTCGGCGGCAACGTCCGATCTCGTTGCAAGTGCGGTACAGTCGCGTGTTTTCGCGCCCAAATCGCGCAGTATGCAACAGCATACATTGAAATCAGCATAGCAGCTACTTATCTATTCCTCATAATTATGAGGGATAGATACATGCCTATTGAAGACCTTTTTTCCGAGTTTCTGGGCCAAAATGTGCTTTGGCTACTTCTGGCGGTGTTTATCATCGTCTGCATCATGGCGGGTGTCCGCATCGTGCCGCAGTCGGAGAAATTCGTCGTCGAACGCCTCGGACGTTTGCGCGCGGTCCTGGGGCCTGGGATCAACTTTATTGTGCCGTTTCTGGATCGTGTCCGGCACAAGGTCTCCATCCTCGAGCGTCAATTGCCGTCAATGAATCAGGATGCGATCACATCGGACAACGTGCTGGTACAGGTCGAAACATCGGTATTTTACCGCATCATCGAGCCTGAAAAGACCGTCTACCGGATCCGTGATGTTGATGGTGCGATTTCGACCACTGTTGCGGGCATCGTGCGATCGGAAATCGGTCGCATGGAATTGGATCAGGTACAGGCGAACCGTTCGAGCTTGATTGAAGCGGTGCGCACTCAAGTGGCCCAGCAGGTGGATGACTGGGGTATCGAAGTGACCCGCGCCGAGATTCTCGACGTAAATCTGGATCAGGCAACCCGTGAAGCGATGCTGCAACAGCTGAACGCCGAACGCGCACGGCGCGCGCAGGTGACAGAAGCCGAAGGTAAGAAGCGCGCTGTTGAGCTGCAGTCCGACGCCGAACTTTATGCCGCCGAGCAGGACGCGAAAGCGCGCCGTATTTTGGCAGATGCAGAGGCCTATGCAACGCAGGTGGTCGCGGTGGCGATTGCGGAAAATGGTTTGGAGGCGGCGCAGTATCAGGTTGCCCTCAAGCAGGTTGAAGCGTTGCAAAAGCTGGGTGACGGCACCGGCAGCCAGACTGTTATTCTGCCTGCTAATGCGCTTGATGCCTTTGCTAATGCATTCCAGATGCTGAAAGGACGTGGATAATGCCGCTTTGGACAGAATGGTGGGTGTGGATGTCGGGGGCTTTGATCCTCGCGACGCTCGAAGTGTTGATCCCGGGCTATATATTTCTGGGATTCGCCATAGGCGCGGCCATGATGGGGCTGCTGATCCTCTTCGGGATTTCGGCGTCAGGCTTTGCACTCACGCTGGTGATCTTTTCGGTCCTGTCGCTGATTTCCTATCTGGTGATGCGAAAATACTTCGCGCTGAAGACAGGACAGGTCAAAATCTGGGAAACCGACGTCAACGATTGATCTTTTGCTTCAGACCTTCAGATCTGAAAACCCCTGACCCTAGTGGTTGGGGGTTTTTGCTTGTGGTGATGCGAGTTCCGCCAGAATGCTTTGTGCTGCGGCCTTTGGGTTCGCGGCCTGCCAGATCGGGCGGCCCACAACCACATGGTCCGCGCCGTTTGCGATGGCCTGCGCCGGTGTCATGACCCGTTTTTGATCCCCAAGTGCTGCACCTGCGGGCCGCACGCCGGGGGTGACGATCAGTTTGCCTTCCGCTTCGGGCAGGGCGCGGATCAGTGCTGCCTCTTGTGGTGATGCGATCACCCCGTCGGCCCCGTTTGAAAGTGCTGTGCCGGCGCGTTCCTGCACCAGATCGGCCACATTGCCTGCCTTGATGCAGGATGCATCCAGATCGTCGCGGTCCAGTGATGTCAGAATGGTTACGGCCAAGATCTTCATGTTGGACCCGCCAGCCCCTTCGCGCGCTGCGCGTACAACATGGGGGTCGCCATGGACAGTCAGGAAGTCCAGATCAAATTGGGCCACACCGCGCACCGCGGCTTCGACTGTCGCGCCGATGTCAAAGAATTTCATATCAAGGAAAATGCGTTTGCCATGTTCCTGCTT
>CAYZKE010000090.1:0-2450 GCA_964478505.1 uncultured Loktanella sp. | reverse complement strand
AGGGATGTGCCGCGTAGTCGGGCATCCGCAAACCCGGGCGCTTTACAAAGGAGAGACCCATGAACTTAGAAAAGTTCACTGAGCGGTCGCGCGGCTTTATTCAGGCCGCCCAGACGATCGCAATGCGCGAGGACCACCAGAAACTTGCGGCTGAGCACCTGCTCAAAGCATTGCTTGATGACGAAGAAGGCTTGGCCACCAACCTGATCACACGTGCAGGCGGTGATGCCGCCGCTGTTGTCGGCGCTGTTGAGGCAGCCCTTGCCAAGATTCCGAAAGTATCCGGCGATACGGGCCAGGTTTATTTGGACAACACCACCGCGAAAGTCGTGGATGAGGCAGAGAAGATCGCCAAGAAGGCCGGCGATAGCTTTGTGCCGGTTGAACGCCTGCTCACGGCGCTTGCCGTTGTGAAATCCAAGGCCAAAGACGCTTTGGATGCTGGTGGTGTATCTGCCATGAAGCTGAACGCGGCAATCAACGACATCCGTAAAGGCCGGACGGCCGATAGTGCCACAGCTGAAGACAGCTTTGATGCGCTCAAGAAATATGCCCGCGATCTGACCGAGGCTGCAGAGCAGGGCAAGATCGACCCGATCATCGGCCGCGACGAAGAAATTCGCCGCGCGATGCAGGTTTTGTCGCGTCGGACCAAGAATAACCCTGTGCTGATCGGTGAACCCGGTGTCGGTAAGACCGCTATCGCCGAAGGTCTTGCGCTGCGCATCGTTGATGGTGACGTGCCCGAAAGCCTGCGCAACAAGAAGCTGATGGCGCTGGATATGGGGGCGCTGATCGCGGGTGCAAAATACCGTGGCGAGTTTGAGGAACGCCTTAAGGCGGTTTTGAAAGAGATCGAATCGGCGGCTGGTGAAATCATCCTGTTCATCGACGAAATGCATACGCTTGTCGGCGCAGGGGCCTCTGAGGGTTCAATGGATGCGGCCAACCTGATCAAACCGGCCTTGGCGCGGGGCGAATTGCACTGCGTGGGTGCCACGACGCTGAATGAATACCGCAAGTATGTGGAAAAGGACGCAGCCTTGGCCCGCCGCTTCCAGCCTTTGATGGTTGAAGAGCCAACTGTGTCGGACACGGTCAGTATCTTGCGCGGTATCAAAGAGAAGTACGAGTTGCACCACGGTGTGCGCATCAGTGACGCGGCACTTGTTGCTGCGGCGACGCTGTCGCATCGCTATATCACGGATCGTTTCTTGCCGGACAAAGCCATCGACCTGATGGACGAGGCCGCAAGCCGTCTGCGCATGGAAGTGGACAGCAAGCCAGAAGAGCTCGATGCGCTGGATCGCCAGATTCTGCAGTTACAGATCGAATCCGAGGCTTTGAAAAAAGAAGACGACAAAGCCTCCAAGGATCGTTTGGAAAAGCTGGAGAAAGAACTGGCCGACCTGCAGGATCGCGCGTCCGAGATGACAGCGAAATGGCAGGCCGAGCGTGACAAGCTTGAAAGCACACGCAACGCCAAGGAAAAGCTGGACCGTGCGCGCGCCGAACTGGATATCGCCAAGCGCGAAGGCAACCTGCAACGGGCGGGTGAGCTTTCCTATGGTGTGATCCCCGAGCTTGAGCGTCTGGTTGCAAAGGTCGAAGACGCTGAAGGCAACGACCTGATGGTCGAAGAAGCCGTGCGGCCCGAGCAGATCGCCGAAGTCGTCGAGCGTTGGACAGGTATCCCCACGTCAAAGATGCTGGAAGGCGAACGCGACAAGCTCTTGCGCATGGAAGATGAGCTGGGCAAGCGTGTGATTGGCCAGAAAAGCGCCGTGCGTGCGGTGGCCAATGCCGTGCGCCGTGCCCGTGCCGGTCTGAATGACGAGAACCGCCCGCTGGGGTCGTTCCTGTTCCTCGGGCCAACGGGTGTTGGTAAAACCGAGCTGACCAAGGCTGTGGCCGAGTACCTCTTTGATGACGACAGCGCGATGGTGCGTATTGATATGTCGGAGTTCATGGAGAAACACGCGGTTGCCCGTCTGATCGGTGCGCCTCCGGGCTATGTCGGCTATGACGAAGGCGGTGTATTGACCGAGGCCGTGAGGCGCAGACCATATCAGGTCGTGCTGTTCGACGAGGTCGAAAAGGCGCACCCCGATGTGTTCAACGTGCTGTTGCAGGTGCTGGACGATGGTGTGCTGACTGATGGTCAGGGTCGCACGGTGGACTTCAAGCAGACGCTGATCGTGCTGACATCCAACCTCGGGGCGCAGGCGCTGAGCCAGCTGCCCGACGGGGCCGATGCCAGCGATGCCAAGCGTGATGTGATGGATGCTGTGCGCGCCCACTTCCGGCCAGAGTTCCTGAACCGTCTCGACGAGACGATCATCTTTGACCGTCTGGCCCGCGAAGACATGGCAGGCATTGTCACGATCCAGCTCAAGCGGCTTGAAAAGCGGCTTGCAGGGCGGAACATCCATCTTGATCTGGATGAGGCC
>CAYZKE010000089.1:0-9616 GCA_964478505.1 uncultured Loktanella sp. | reverse complement strand
GCGACATATTTTGAAAGGAAACTAAGTGTTACGCCGCAACCTCGCATTCGTCACCACCTTTTTCTGCGCCGCTTTTCAGGCCTCCGATGTCAGCGCGTCCGACCACCGCGACGCACCAACGACACAGCTTTATCCAATGTCGGATATCGGCGACAATTTCCTGTTCCGGGGTGCCCAAACCGGCGGTTTGACGATGGCCTATACGCTCAACCCGCTGTCAGGCAGCGGCGCGCCGGGCACGCTCGGGTCCGAGGACATCAAGCTTGATCCAGATCTGATCTATATGTTCCGGCTTGATCTCGACGATGACGCGCGCGCCGATATCGCCTACAAAGTCAGGGTCCGCGATATTGAGGGCGAGCAGCAGAAACAAACTGTTGAACTCCGAATAGCCGAAGGCGAAGACGCCCGGTCGAACCGTTGGAACGGCCGCGAAATTGCGCGTGGATATACCACGGCGCTCAATCAAGCGCTTGAAGTGACCGAGGGCGACAACGGCGAATTGCTGTTCATCGGCCCACGACGCGATCCGTTCTTTTTTGACTTCTCCACTGTGCAGGCCCCGGCCGCCCTTGCGATCAAACAGGCACTTGCAGGTGGCGACAACCTGCCAGCCGAACCCACCTCTATCGGTGCCTTCGGGATTTCGGATATGACACTGATCGTGCTTGAAATCCCCGGTCTGGCCGATCAGGCGCTGAACTACTGGGCGGTGGTCGCGGACAGCAACGGCATATCTGTTGACCGGATGGGGCGCGCGGGTGTGCAGGGTATTTTCTTTGTCGATCCACCCGTCGGATACAACCCGGCACGCTATCTGCCCGTTGACCCCGCATATCCAACTGTTGGTGATTTCAATAACGCCTATAACGCCGCAAACCCGGATGAAGGTCTTTCGCGCTTCGGCGATCAGTTCACCTTCAGCTTTAACCGGCTTGAGGTCGAAGAGGACAAGTTGGAGGACACCGTGGCCTTCTACGCGCCCGACATGCTGACATGGGACCCTTCGCAGCCAGCCGCATATCCCAACGGGCGCAGCTTCGCCGAAGACGCCATCTACTGGACGATCACGGATATCAACCCGTTCCGCTACGAGGCCCCCGACAGCTTCCTGCCGCGTAGCTCTGTTCAGGCACTGAATATGGACAAATTCCCCTATGCTGCGCCCTCTTTCAACCAGGCATGGAAGCCGGGAATTCCGGTCCGGCCCGTTGCACCGATCTACATGGACGAGGATTAAGCCCCATGACGCACATAAGACCGGCGCGATAGCAGGGCATCCCAACAAACCGGAGTCGCGCGCCCCTACCATCCAGAGGCGCGCGGTTTAGGATGACGTGTATCAAAACATCATCGCCATGACAGGCGTCACAACACTCCACGGACAGTCGGCATAGGCCGAAGGTCAGCTTGCTGTCCGTGCGACTTCAAAGTGGTGTGGGTTTGACGGGCCGTTCGCGACATAGTCGCCCACGATCCGGCAGCCTTAAATGCCCACCGCCATCCAGAGGCCTGCCAAAACATAGGCCCCAACAGTGACCAAAGCCGCAATCGAAACGATCGCGCGGGCTCGCTTCTGAACCACATCTTTCGCTTTCAGCGTCAGCCAGGCGCCGCCGTCCATCACCAGCATCGCAAAAGACACCTTAGCCGTAAGGATCAAGAACGGATCAAGCAGGCCCATTTCGATGATGACCAGAACCGTGTCGACAATGATAAAACCTGCCAGTGTGATGGCGACTTCGGTCATCGACAGCGCCGAGACCGCTCATCCTTGATGGGCTTTGTCATGACGGCTCAACCAGTCTGGTCCTGCAACAACATGCCAGTACTGTCCAAGAAGAAGCGGCACCAGACTTGCCCCCGCAGCAAGGGCCAGCCCATCCCAGCCGGGATCTGGCAGACCAAGAAGACGCGCAAGCCATGGCACCCAAAGCGCCAGACCGATCAGTCCGAGGCAAAGTACAATTGCCCCCCAGACATAGACGTTGCGCGTGACCTCATTCCTGAAAAGCCCCGCACCGGGATCACGCACGTTGAACACATTCCAAAGTTGCGCGAGCGCCAAAGTAAGAAAAGCAACTGTTATCGCCGCCCCGCTTTCCAGACCCAGCCAATAAAGCGCGAGAACAAAAGCCGCGAGTGTGGCCACAGTTATGGCCGACCCCAGAATCGCGATCAGCAACCACCTTGGGCGGTTGACGATCTCTTGTGCAGGATCGCGCGGCGGTTTGTGCATAATGCTCTCATCGCCGCGCCCCAGACCAAGCGCGAACGCCGGAAACACATCGGTGACAAGGTTCAGAAACAGGATCTGCAACGGCAACAAAGGTGCCGGTAATCCTGCCCCAACCGCAATGCCGACCACAAGGACCTCACTGACGTTGCATGACATCAGATAGACAACGAACTTGCGAATATTGTCGAAAATCACGCGGCCCTGACGCATCGCAGCGATGATGGTCGCAAAGGCATCGTCCTGCAAAACCATATGTGCCGCCTCTTGCGCGACCTGTGTGCCACGTTTACCCATCGCGATGCCGATATCGGCTTTCTTGAGGGCCGGCGCATCGTTGACCCCGTCACCGGTCATTGCAACGATGTGCCCGGATTTCTGATAAAGCGAGACCAACTTGAGTTTTGTGTCAGGGGCCACACGGGCAAAAACGTCCGCTGCCAGTAGACGCGAGCGCTCTTGATCGCTGATCCGGTCAGCATCCAACGCGGCCAGTTCGCTGCCTTCGACCACGGTCAGATCACCGCGTCCCAAACCCGCTTCTCGTGCTATCGTTTCGGCCGTGTTGGCGTGATCGCCCGTCATCATGACAACACGGACGCCTGCCTCGCGGCCTGCCGCGATTGCATCCGGCACGTCAGCGCGCACAGGATCGAGCAAGCACACAAGACCGACCAGTGTGAGTCCCTCATAAGGTGCCACATCTTGGCTATCGACGTGCTTCATCGCCAGCGCCAGCAAACGCAACCCCTCGCCCGCAACCGCCGCACCCCGATCTTTGCAGTCCTGTCGTGCGCGATCATCCATGTCGCGCGTGCCGTCTGCTGTCAGGACATTCTGGCAGACGTCAATCACAGCTTCGGGCGCCCCTTTCACGGCCAGCAGATAGCCGTCAGCGGCGCGATGGACCGTGGCCATCATCTTGCTCTCGGGGTCAAAAGCGTGTTGTTCCACCCTTGGACTTTCTTCTTGCAATTCCCCCCGCCCGAACCCGACTTTCAGCGCAATCGACAAAAGCGCGATTTCCATCGGATCGCCCGAGCGATGATCCTTTGTGCCATCGCCCACATCGGCATTATTGCACAACGCCCCGATCCGGATTGCCCAACCAAGACGGTCATCATTAGCGGGATCGACTGTATTCCCTTGAAGCACAAATTTGCGCGCGTCGCCGTCGCTTTCGACTTTCACATCAGCATCAGCCAGCAGATACCGCACTGCGCTCATACGATTTTCGGTCAGCGTCCCCGTCTTATCGGTCAAAATCACCGTCGTGGCCCCAAGTGTTTCGACGGACGATAGTTGCCTGATTAATGCGTTGCGTTGGCTCATCCGCCACATCCCGTGTGCAAGGCTGAGCGTCGCGACAACGGGCAATCCCTCGGGAACCGCCGCGACGGCCAATGCGACACCGGTCTGCACCATCCCAGCGGGGTCATGGCCGCGCAAAATACCCATTACGACCGTCAAGACCGCCAGCGACAGTGTGAGCCAGACCAGCCGATGCCCCAACGTGTCCAGCCTGCGTTCCAGCGGGGCGGTATCGCTTTGCGCCGTTTGTGCCAGATCGCTGATTTGGCCTATTTCGGTGTCCATGCCCGTCGCAACAACCACCCCCTCACCAGCGCCCAGTGTGATCGCTGTACCCTTGAAAGCCATGCTTGTGCGGTCGCCCAAAGAAGCGTCCAACGCGGTCGGGTCTGTTGATTTGATGACCGGCAAAGATTCACCGGTCAGCACAGATTCGTCCACCAGAATATGCGAGACTTCGGTCAAGCGCAGGTCTGCAGTCACCACATCGCCAGCCTCAAGGATCACCACATCGCCGGGTACAAGCTCATGTGCGTCGATCTTGCGCACATCGCCACCGCGTCGCACGCGCGTTTGCACTTCGGCAAGTTGCATCAGGGCCTCCATCGCGCGCGCGGCCCTGAGTTCTGTGAAGAAACCGATTGCCCCGTTAATCAGTAAAACGATGGCAATTGCGGCCGCTTCTGCAATGTCCCCTAGAACGAAAGACATGATCGAAGCCGCGGCAAGCAGCCAGACGATGATGCCTTTGAACTGGTGCACAAGGATCGAAAGCGTGCCTTTCTTTTTCTGTCGTCGTAGCCGGTTTGGCCCATGGGAAACCAGCCGTTCCCGCGCCTGGGATGGATCAAGCCCCTGCACAGGATCGACGTCCAACCGGCTGCAGATATCATCGACAGACTGCGCATGCGGGTTCTCTACGCGGTTTTTGGACATCGGTATTCCTGCCTTATGGGGTAAGGGTGCGCCAATCTACGTGCCACAGGTTTCCGGCAAAAACTGACACATTCGCCTGATCCTGCTTTGACTCTGATCAATCAGCCGCCAAGTTGCGTAACACCCATCAGGCTCGCACGCATTTTCCGGCGCGTCTGCCCCAACGGGCTTCCGCTCAGTGTCCGTAAACCACCCTTAGAGCGCAAGATCCGCCATAAGTGCCTCTTTCGTGTAATTCACTTTCGCCGCTCTCCGCTTGACCCTGCCCTGTTCAATTACAGTGAATGTATCCGCGATCCGGTAGGCAAAATCGGCGTTCTGCTCGACTAGAACGATGGCCATCTGGCCTTCATCACGCAGTGTTTCCAGCGCGTCACCGATCTGCTGGATCACATTGGGCTGGATGCCTTCGGTCGGTTCATCCAGCAAAAGCACCTTTGGTTTGGTAATCAGCGCGCGGGCAATGGCAAGCTGCTGTTGCTGACCGCCTGAAAGATCACCGCCACGCCGCGTTTGCATATCCCGCAGCACAGGAAAGAGCTCAAAAATATAGTCGGGAATGGCGTGTTCCGCCTTCGGCAGACAGGCAAAACCTGTCTCAAGATTTTCCAGCACGCTCATCATCGCGAACACCTCGCGCCCTTGCGGAACATAGGCGATCCCTGCCCGTGCCGCGTGATAGGCCGAGGTCAGTTGCACCGGCGCTCCGGCCACGGTCGCAATTCCTGCAGCAATCGGATGCCGCCCCGAGATTGCCTTGAGCAGGCTGGTTTTGCCAACGCCGTTGTTACCCATCACGGCCGTGATTTGACCCGTTTCCGCCTGAAGCGAGATATCAAACAGGATCTGGCTCTGCCCGTATTTCAGATCAAGGTTTTGCACATCAAGCATGGGCGCGCCCCAGATAGACATCAATCACGGTTTGGTTTGAGGTCACATGATCCAGGCTGCCTTCGGCCAGAACCGCGCCCTCGTGCAGAACAGTGACCTTGCAATCGAGCCTGCGCACAAATTCCATATCATGTTCCACCACAACAACGGCCCGCGTCTTGGCCGCCTCTTTCAGGATGTCAGTGGTTTTCTCGCGCTCTTCCGGCGACATGCCTGCGGCGGGTTCATCGACCAGCATCAAGCGCGGCTCTTGTGCCAGCAGCATCCCGATTTCGAGCCATTGTTTTTGACCATGGCTGAGTTCGCCAGCAATGCGGGTCAGGCTATCCGACAGCCCGACTTGCCCCGCGATATCCTCAATCCGCTCTGCGTTGGATTTGGTTTTCTTGTGTATCAGTACAGCAAAAGGCCCACGCGGATTTTTCAGCGCCATGGCAAGGTTCTGACGGACGGTCTGCGCCTCGAATACGGTCGGTTTCTGGAACTTACGCCCGATCCCTTCGCGGGCAATCTGGCTCTCGGACATCCCCAAAAGCGAGATATTCCGATCCCCCCAGATCACATGCCCCGTGTCCGGCTTTGTCTTACCGGTCACGATATCCATGAAGGTCGTCTTGCCCGCCCCGTTCGGGCCAATGATGGCGCGCAGCTCGGTCGGAGCGAAATTGATCGACAGGTTATTGATGGCACGGAACCCATCAAAGGTGACTGTTACGCCCGACACTTCCAAAAGCATGCTCATGATTGCTTCCTCACCAGCAGGTCAAAGAGGCCGCCAATCCCTTTGGGGAAGAACAATGTGACGGCTACAAACGAGAAGCCCAAGAGCACCAGCCACCAATCGGTCCATTGGATGACGTAAAATCCGAGGTTGATATTGGGCGCGCCGCCGCCGGTAAACCAGCTCGACAACAGCGACACAAAGGCCGCCCCGATCACCGCGCCATAAAGCCGCCCGCGCCCGCCGATGGCGACCCAGACCGCCAGATAGATCGACGCGATCGGCGCAATTTCACCGGGGTTGATGATACCTGCCTGCGGGTAATAGAGCGCCCCTGCGATACCTGCGACGACAGCCGTGGTCGTAAAGACAAAGAGTTTGTAGCTTTCCACATGGTAGCCCAGAAAGCGCACCCGCGCTTCGTTGTCGCGGATGCCCTTGATCACGCTGCCCATTTTGCCCGACACGATCCACGCAAAGAACACATATCCGGCGGCCAGTGCGATGGCCGAGGCGATGAAGAAGACAATCGAGATGCTTGCCTGTGACGCATCCTCAAACCCCGGGATGTTCTGCAGGCCCGACAAACCGTTGTTGCCGCGCAGGCCGCTGTCGTTCTGGAAAAGGTACAGCGCAAGGGCCAACGTCATCGCTTGCGTCAGGATCGACAGATACACACCCGTCACCCGCGACCGGAACGCCAGCCAGCCAAAGACCAGCGCCAGCAGACCCGGAACAAGTACGACCATCAGCAATTGCAACAACAGACTATCTGCAAAGCCCCAAATCAGCGGGAATTCGGAACTGCCCACGACCCCGAAAATCTGGTTACCGATGGCGTCAGACACTTCCTGCGGGGTCGGCGGGATCGGCTGGCCTGCGAAGCTTTCAATCACGATCCCTTCGGTGCGGGCGTACATCAACCACATGCCTATGGCATAGCCGCCTATGCCGAAGAAGGCGAAATGCCCCAGTGACAGAATTCCGCAATAGCCCCAAACCACATCCATCGCGATGGCGACAAGACAGAGACACAGCGTCTTGCCCAGTGTTTTGACAAAAGAAGTCGAGATCAGATCAACGCCCGTCACCTCGGACAAGAGCGTGACCACGACAGTGAATACCGCAAGGATCGCGATGAACCACAAGACCGACGGGTTTTCGGCAAGGAATGATTTCCGCATGACTTAATCCGCCGCCGCGCGGCCCTTGAGGGCGACGATGCCCTTTGGCCGGAATTGAATGAACAGGATGATGAAGAGGATCATATAGGTCTGTGCGGCCAGCGTGTTGGACGGGTTCAGCCACTCGATCCCCTTTTGCAGGAACCCGATCAGCGACGCGCCAGCCAGCGTACCCCAGACGTTGCCCACACCGCCCACGACCACGGTCATAAAGCTTTGCACGATGTAATCCGCGCCCATCTCGGAGGTAACCTTGGCATATAGCCCGATCGCGACACCGGCGATGCCCGCGATGCCCGAACCCAAACCGAAAGTCAGCATGTTGATCTTGTCAGGATTGATCCCCATCGAGGCCGCCATATCGGGGTTTTGCGTCACGGCGCGCACTTCCAACCCCAGCCGCGTGCGTTTGAGCACAAAAAGGATCAGGCCCAGAAACAAGAGCGCCAGCACGAAAATCGCGATGCGGATATAGCTGATCGCGATGACATCGTTGAACACGAGCGCCCCGCTAAGCCATTCAGGTGACGTCAGCGGGCGCGCCTGGGTGCCGAAGATGTTCTTGGCAAGCTGCTGCAAGGCAATCGAGATGCCGAAGGTCGCCAAGAGGGTTTCAAGCGGACGGTGATAAAGATGTCGGATGACCAAACGCTCCATCGCGACACCAGCGCCGAAGGTGATCGCAAAAGCCAAAGGCAATGCGATGATGATCGACAGCGTATAGTCCGGCACAAACTGCTGCACGACGAAGCCGGTGTAGGCCCCCATCATAATGAATTCGCCATGGGCCATATTGATGACGCCCATAACGCCGAAAGTGATTGCAAGCCCGATGGCCGCGAGAAAATAGATCGAGGCCAGCGAAAGCGCATCGAGCCCCAGATCAATGCCCTGGCTCACGGCAACGCGGGTTTCAACGGCCGCCAGTACCTGTTCGGCGGCGTCTGTGATCACAGGATCTGGTTCCGCGTATTGAAGGAAATAAATGTGGTCTGCGACTGCGGCGGTCTGCGCCTCGGGCGTCACGCGCGGGGCGACAAGCCCCTGACCGGCAAGCGCGTCATAGGCTTCCGCGCGGGCCGCATCGTCGTTCAGCGCGCTGACAGGAACCCCACCCACCATGCCGCCTTCGATATTGGCGACAAGCGCGTCGCGGATTTCGGCATTGGTGACAAGCGGCGGTGCAAGCTCTGCTGCGACCAACCGCTCATAGGCCTCCTGCGCCGCCCCTGTGTTCTGCAGGCCGGTGGTCACCGCGAACGGCAGCAACCTGGCCAGGGAATAGCGATAGCCGCGCCCGGCAGCTGTATCCTCCATTGCAAGCCCGGCCAGGGTATCGGCATCAAGGGAATGCGGCGCCAGCGATTCAATGCTGTGAAAGATGCCGCTGTCCTGCACTTTCTGCATAAACAACCCGATATCGTCCCGCACTTCCGTTGTGGCGAATTCGCCACCCAGCAGGGTTCCCAATTGTTCGACTACTGTCTCTATCGACTGTTCGGGCATATTCGAGGCAGCGTCGAGTATCGCGTAGATCGACTGCATACCCTGAGCGGAATCGAGGCCGGGACTCAGCAGGCCGAGCAGGCGGTAAGCAGAGAGGCTTTCTACCAGGCGAGACAGTTCATGGTTGGCAAGGGGATTGGCATCCTCCTCAATAAAAATCGGCAGGCGGCCGCCGGGACGGGATAAGATCGAACTGGCAGTCGCCTCCAAACCCTTGTCGGCAAAATAATTGTGCACCCGACTCTCATCGATGGGCATGCCCTCAACAGCGTTGGCAACGGTTTCCCAGGCGCTTTCGATGGGATTCAGGCCCAGCCCATTGTAGGTGAATATCTCGCCGAAGCCGGCGCTGTACTTGTAGCCGGCCATCAGTGCCAGGTAACCACCGAGTGAGTGGCCGGTAAAATTTAACGGCTGCTGCAACTCCCCGTCCACCAGCAGTCCGGCCTGCTGCAGAAAGTTGTCAATGCTGTTGCTCTGGTTGAAAAAACTCGCCAGCGGCGTGTCCGGGTTGCCGAGTATTGCCGACAGGTCGGTTACCGCGTCGGCATAGGGAAACTCCATCTCGGTACCGCGGAAGGCTACGGTGAGGGCACCAGAGGCTCTATCTTTGAAGATGGTTGCGGAGAAACCGTTGGGGAGTTCGGTGTAGCTGTGAACAGTGAATTTTGGCTGGGTATCAAGGAACATATTATCTACTTGCTGTTCGCTCAAACCTCCCGAATTCACAAGAGACAGTCTTATGTTGTTGTCCGACTCGTCCCACTTTGCATAAGCTGCGGCTGATAGTAGCGCGTTTAGATAAGCTTTCTCGATCATAGCGAAGTTCCT
>CAYZKE010000088.1:8460-9667 GCA_964478505.1 uncultured Loktanella sp. | reverse complement strand
CCCTAGGGACTGCCATTGGTTCTCCGAAAAATGAATTGGGCTATCGCTGTGCCAGCCGCGCAAAACATGACGCGCAGATACTGGTTCATGTCTGCGCCCGTTGCTTTCTCCATCTGCAGAGCAGCACTGAATGAGCGACCGGATGCCCGTCAGTGTTTCACCACGGCCCAAGCTTTCCATTTAAAAAGCTTGCTCTGACCAATATCACGGGGCTACTTTTACACAAAAGCGTTAGGCGTGATTGGCTTGGACCCATGAAGGCGCAAGAGCCATTTCACAAGGGAATAAGACAATGGAAACCGACGTGAAACTGAGCGCACGCATTGCCGATCATATGGCGCAAGCGATAAGAGCCACGGCAGTCGACAAGGTCCCTTGCCAACATGCCATGCTGTCGGGCCTGTTTCCGGAAGATGTTTACAAGCGCATGCTGCAGAATATTCCTGCGCGTGATGCATTTCGCCCGATGAGCCTTGAGCTTTTCCATGACAAGGACGGCGTTTCAACCCGCGATCTGATTGAATTGCCCGAAATTGGCGTCGCGCGGATCAGCAAAGACCAGCAAAGCCTTTGGTGGGCCGTTGGCACCGCAATCATGTCGGATAAAGTGAAATCAGCGGTTTTTGACGGGCTTGCCGAAGACCTTGCGCCGGTCCTGAATGTCGATATATCACAGGTCAACAATCAAAAGGTTTTCGTCAGCACTGCGCTGCGTTTCGAGACAGAATCCTATTACATGCCGCCACATTTTGATGACTTGCCTCGGGTTGCGACCATGCTGATCTACCTCCCCGAGGACGACAGCCTTGATGGGCTGGGCACCTCGCTTTACGATTTTGCGCCAAAGTGGCAAAGGCCGTTTCGTGCAGCCCATCGCGAACTGCGCCGCGCGCCATTCCTGCCAAACAGTGGGATTTTCTTTTCGGGGAACGGACGTAAGAAACGCCCCGGCTGGCACGGCTTTGAACGCGTGGATAAAGCGACACTCGGGGATGCACCGCGCATCAGTTTGCTGACAACATGGTATACCGGAACACGCGAAACACATGCCAGCACCCCTGATATCCTGCCTGTCATGGCTGATGTCTGACGGCACCTGACCATATGCATACCTAACAGGGGCGGAGTGCAGCCGAACGCGTTCATTCCTCAAAATCACGGCGCAGGCATTTACTGTCACGCGCGAAAGACTAGGCTATTGGGGACA
>CAYZKE010000088.1:0-8360 GCA_964478505.1 uncultured Loktanella sp. | reverse complement strand
CCGGCCGAACCTTGGGCCAGCATGGAAAACACGGGCCATTGGTAAAATCCGGCGTCCTGTTCTGCCTTTGCATGGCGGCGGCCCCCGTCGAGGCCTGCCGCCTTGCACTTGTGCTTGCGCTTGATGTCTCGTCCTCGGTCGATGCCGATGAAGACCGGTTTCAGCGTGGTGGCCTTGCGGCGGCCCTGCTCGCGCCCGAGGTGCAAGAGGCCTTTTTCACCAGCCCCGATCCTGTTGCGCTGCAAATCTTTGAGTGGAGCGGGAAGTACAACCAGACCGACCTCTTGAACTGGACGCTGATCCGGTCTCCTGCCGACCTGCTCTTGGCAGCAGAGGCGCTGAACAACAGCACAAGAAGCGTCAGCGATATGCCAACGGCGATGGGCTATGCGCTCGGCTATGCATCCATCAAACTGCGATCCGCACCGCCCTGCCTGTTCCAGACCATCGATATGGCCGGGGATGGCGTCAACAATGACGGCTTTGGTCCCTCGAGCGCCTATAAGGCCTATCCCTTTGATGGGGTCACGGTGAACGGGCTGGCCGTCGCCGCGCCAGACAACACCGCCCGCGACTATTATCTGGCAGAAGTTATCTACGGCCCGAACGCTTTTCTCGAGGTCGCCTACGGCTTTGCCGATTTCGAGGATGCAATGCGTCGCAAACTGGTGCGCGAACTGTCTTCCCAGATTATCGGGCGCGCGCAGGCACGTAGCGAGGCCGAAGGATGATGCGGGTATGCCTGTTTGTGATGCTCTTGCCGGGCATCGCGCAGGCAGCTTGCCGACAGGCGCTTTCGCTTGGTCTGGATGTTTCAAGCTCGGTCGATCAATCCGAATATGAACTTCAGCTTGAAGGGGTGATCGCCGCTTTGAACGCGCCGGTCGTCATGGATATCCTCTTTCTACAACCCGACGCACCGGTCCGCCTGCATGTCTTTGAATGGAGCGGGCCAGTCAATCAAACGGTCATCGTGCCGTGGACAACAATCAACACACCCGCAGATATCGCCGCCATCAGCGCGCGTCTGCGGGCACATGAACGAGGCGTGCCAGCGCCAACGACTGCGGTCGGATCGGCATTGCTTGCAGGCTTTTCTTATCTGGAAGACCATTCAGATTGCTGGATCCGCACCCTTGATCTGTCAGGGGACGGCGAAACCAATACCGGGCCGCTCCCCGAGGACATCCCGCACAGTGCGACCCCCGCAGGTGTCACGGTCAACGGGCTCGTCGTCGGGTCGGGCAACTTTTTTGGCGATCAGGTCAGCCGCACTGCGCTGGCCGATCTCGAAGACTATTACCGTGAGAACGTCATCCGCGGACCTGTTGCTTTTGTCGAGGTGGCGCAGAACTTTGACGACTACGCCGCCGCGATGGAACGCAAGCTCTTGCGCGAGCTTTCCGCCCTGGCGGTTGGTCAGATGGACACCCGGCAAGGTACAGACGGATGATCCGCCTTGCCCTTCTCTTTCTTGCGCTGCCCGGGCTTGCCGAGGCCGCCTGTCGGCAGGCACTCGCATTCGGGCTTGATGTGTCAGGCTCGGTGGATGCGGTAGAGTACCGCATGCAACTGGATGGCCTGGCCACCGCATTGAACAGTGACGCGGTACGTGACGTGCTCTTCAATGGGCCCGACGCCCCGATTGATGTGCTTATCTACGAATGGAGCGGTCCCAGCGATCAGACCGTTATCGTCCCGTGGACACAGCTTGCGACACCGGATGATTTGGCCGGCGTGACACTGGCCCTGCGCAACCATCCGCGCAACCCGGCCGCCCCGACCACTGCGATCGGCGCGGCTCTGCTGGCGGGATTCGCTTTTCTGGAACAACGCCCCGCATGTTGGAAACGGACGCTGGATATTTCGGGGGACGGGTATGCCAACGCCGGGCCGCGCCCACAGGATATCGGCAAGATCCACACCCCGACCGGTGCAACTGTCAACGGGCTTGTCATTGGATCCGGCGATGACAGGCGGATTTCTGAGGTTGCGGAATTGTCGGCCTTTTATCTGGACGCTGTCGTCCGCGGGCCTGACGCCTTTGTCGAGATAGCAGACGGCTTTGAGGATTATGCCGCTGCAATGGAACGTAAACTGCTGCGTGAACTGACCAGCATGGTCATCGGCACAGTCACCCCTGTTGCGGACTGATTGGCGCCAGAGGTACCTCTTATGTTGAACACGGGCCGCCACATCCGGTGACGACCCGCAAAACAAGAATGCTCGTTAATAACACCGCGCAACAGGAACACCGACTGAACAAACAAATCAACCGCGCTGACCAAGACCTTTTGCCGCAACTTGCGCGATCAATAGATGTACCGGATCTGTTCGGTCCAATACCGTTCAACCCGCCGCAGGGATGCGGTGATATCCTCAACACCCTTTTGGTCCAGCACACCACGATCCATCAGACCCTCAGAATGGGTCCGGAACAACCGCGCTACCAGAACATGCACGCCACGCCCTTTGTCGGTCAGCCGCACGCGGACAGAACGGCGGTCGATTTCGCTGCGCTGATGGTGCATATAGCCCGCTTCCACCAGCTTCTTGAGATTATAGGACACGTTCGAGCCCTGATAATATCCGCGCGATTTCAGCTCGCCCGCCGTGACCTCGTTGTCGCCAACGTTGAACAGCAGCAAGGCCTGCACAGGGTTGATCTCAAGTAGGCCGACCCGTTCGAATTCATCCTTGATCACGTCAAGCAACAAGCGGTGCAACCGTTCAACAAGGTTCAGGGCGTCAAGATATGAGTCCATGAACGCAACACTGCGCGCGTCAGGTAATTGGGTCGTTCCAACCTCGTCCAAATCGGTATGAATGCTCATTAATCTGTTGCTCCATGTGATCTCCGCAATTTGGGATAAAACGAAACAACCAATATTCGGTTAAGCGCAGAACGCTTTTTACGCAGGCCGCGTGACCCCTTCTGCCCCTGCCGAAATCCGCGTCACAAGATCAAGGTATTCGGGGGGTGTCGGGAACTGCCCGCCAACCCAGCCATAGATATCGTGGTCGTTCTCGGACAAAAGCCGGTCATACAGAACCAGCGCCTCGTCCGAAAAATCCGCCAGATGCGCATCGGCAAAGGCCGAAAGGATCAAATCCATTTCCTTGATCCCGCGCCGCATGGATCGCATCCGCAGCCGTTTGATCATTGTCTCACGTGTCTCAGACATCTTGGTCCTTCAAGGCTTTGCGCAGGCGCTTTTCCAGTCGCCCCAGTTTTTCACTCGATTGCTGCATCTGGCCGCGCAGCACACGCATCTCGGCCAGCAGATCAACCAGATCACTGGTCAAGGCGGTTTCACTATCGGGGGCGTCGGGGCCTTCACCTTCACCGGTCAAGAGCCAGCTCATCGACACACCTATAACACCCGATACCATCTGCAAACGGTTCGCGCGGGGTTCCTTGGTGTCGTTCTCCCAAGCCGCAATTGTGTTCGGTTTCACGCCCAGCTTCTCGGCCAGTGCTTGCTGCGTCAGGCCTGCCGCCTCACGTGCCCCCGCCAGACGGTCGCCAAATGTGGCAATCTCTTCGCTGTACCAGTCCTGATCACTCGCCATCGGTTGCTCCTTCAATTGCTTGCCATGGGGCAGTCTTGCATCCTATGTCATAGACAGCGCCTTTTTACCACCGGATGATCCTATGACCTTTCTTTCTGCGACACTGTCTCGCGTCAAACCGTCCCCCACAATCGCCGTCACGACAAAGGCCGCCGAACTGAAGGCTGCTGGCCGTGATGTGATCGGCCTTGGCGCGGGCGAGCCGGATTTCGACACGCCCCAGAACATCAAAGATGCGGCTGTTGCGGCCATTGCAGCAGGTAAAACGAAGTACACAGCCGTCGATGGTATCCCAGAACTGAAAGAGGCGATCTGCGCCAAATTCAAGCGCGACAACGACCTGGCCTATACAGCTGCCCAGGTCACCGTCGGCACTGGCGGTAAGCAGGTGCTTTATAACGCCTTCATGGCCACCCTGAACCCCGGTGACGAGGTCATCATCCCTGCCCCCTACTGGGTCAGCTATCCTGATATGGTGCTTTTGGCCGGTGGCACGCCGGTGATGATCGAGGCCTCGCTTGAAGCGAACTTCAAAATAACCTCAGACCAGCTTGAGGCCGCGATTACGCCCAAGACAAAATGGTTCCTGTTCAACTCGCCTTCCAACCCGACAGGCGCAGGCTATAGCTGGTCCGAGCTGAAAGCGCTGACCGACGTCTTGCTGCGCCATCCCCATGTCTGGATCATGACCGATGATATGTACGAACATCTGGCCTACGGCAATTTCAAATTCTGCACGCCCGCACAGGTCGAACCGCAGCTCTACGACCGCACGCTGACAGTGAATGGCGTTTCCAAAGCCTACGCCATGACAGGCTGGCGCATCGGCTATGCGGCAGGACCGGAAGAGCTGATCAAGGCGATGCGCAAGGTACAGTCGCAATCCACCTCGAATCCCTGCTCCGTCAGCCAATATGCAGCGGTCGAGGCGCTGAATGGCACGCAGGATTTCCTTGCCCCGAATAACACGCTTTTCGAACGCCGCCGCGATCTGGTGGTCGACATGCTCAATAAGGCCCCCGGAATTGTCTGCCCGAAACCCGAAGGCGCGTTCTATGTCTACCCGTCTATAGCAGGCTGCATTGGGAAGACCTCGGCGGCGGGCACGGTGATCGACAATGACGAAACATTCGCAACGGCACTGCTGGAAGAAACAGGCGTCGCAGTCGTCTTTGGCGCGGCCTTTGGCCTGTCCCCCAATTTCCGTGTCAGCTATGCCACGTCTGATGCAGCACTCAAAGAGGCCTGCCAGCGGATCATCACCTTCTGCGAAGGCCTGACATGACAGACCTGCCCGAGCTTTACTTTCGCATCCGCGAAAACGGCGCGGCAGTCTTTCGGATCAACACCGCGAACCGCGAGCGCCGGATCGAGATGGAGCAGATCGCCGTCGTGAACACCAATCGCGGCGATTTCAAAGCGCAGGGTGACGTAACGCTGACCGCAGCCGAAGAACGGCTGCTGCGGCAGGAAGCTGAGGTCTTGGACAAAGTGCTGGGTGAACATTTCGCAGGCAGAAATGACATCAAAATCGACCATCTGAACCTGACGGCACACTGGGCGCAGGGCAAAGCGACGGATGCGCAGCTTGAGCAGGTCACGGATGATCTCTTGATGGCCATGCATGATCTGCGCAGCGTGCTGGTGCGCAAAAAGGCGGATCGCCTGCAAGGCTAGGGTACGGCGGGCCACATAGGCGGCCCGCCATCAGGCAATCAGTTGCCCATTTGATGCGTGCTGTGGTCCGTGTCACCGTGGTTCATCCCACCATGATCATTCATGCCACGCGCTTCGACAGTGAACATAACGTCTATCCGGCCTGCGTTCTCGAAAACCAGCGTCGCGGGCACTTGTTCGTCAACCTCGAACGGATCACCGCCAAGGCCCATGAACATCACATGAAAGCCGCCAGGCTGCAGCGTCACGGTTTCACCGGCGGGCAGCGTAAGCCCCTCTTCCAGATGGATCATGCGGGCCACATCCCCGTCCATTTCGGTTGTGTGGACTTCGACACGCGGAAAGTCCGCCTCCACCGCAAGCAACCGGTCCGCTGTTTCGCCGGTATTCGTGATGGTCATGAACCCACCGGCCGTTTGCGCGGTCTGCGCGGTTTCAAAAGCCATCGGATGGTCGATCACAAGATCACCGATCTTGTATTCATGGGCTGTTGCAGTGGACGCAAAGACGCAAAGGGCGGCAACAGCCGCATAGGACATAAGTTTCATAAGAGTATCTCCAATGTGCGGTCCGTTCTAGGGCCGCGGGTGTTTGATCATTTCAGTGTGGGAAAGATCAAACCATTGGCGGTGCGCGCACCGGACACGCGGGGTTTGCAGCGGGTGCGAACGGCGCAGGTGCGGCATAACGCCCGACCTGCAGCAGATTTGCTTCAAGTTCTGAGGGGGAAAGTATCGCAGCAGTTGGGACGACGGCCCCGTAGACCAAACGGCAAGCATCACAATGGCCACCACCGGCGTCCACCTGACCCGTATCGTTACAGATATCGCCCAGCGCACCACCGGCCGCCACATATGCAAGCAGGCTATCATCGACCTCAGGTGTCGCAAAGCGATGCGCAAAACCCGCACCCGCCATCGCGACAAGTACCGCGAAGGTCAGAAAAAGCCGGCTGAACTGATAAGCTAGGTGACGCATGTTACGGTCGATATAGCCCCTGCGCGCGTCGCGATCCAGACCCGTTCTGCGGGCAATCCGTCACACGGCCTGCGGTAGCGGGCGCCCTTCTTCCCATGCGATGATATTGTCCAGCGCCATCTGGCCCATTGCTTCACGGATTTCGAGCGCGGCCGTGCCCAGATGCGGCAGCAGCACGACGTTCTCCAGCGCGCGGAACGTGTCCGGCACATGCGGTTCGTGTTCAAACACATCAAGGCCCGCGCCAGCAATCTGACCCGCCTGCAAGGCTGCAATCAGCGCCGCCTCGTCCACCACATCCCCGCGCGCGATATTGACGAAGATCCCCGTGGGCTTCATCGCGGCCAGCGCTGCGGCATCAATCATATGCGTGTTTTCGCCACCCCCGGGGACCGTGACGACGATGATATCGCATGCGCCCATCAATGCCGTCAGGCTTTCGACCTGTTCGGCGGGGAAATCCACAGTCTTTGGAGAGCGGTTATAGAATTTCACCGGCATCTCGAACCCGTAATGACAGCGCCGCGCCACAGCCTGCCCGATCCGGCCCATGCCGACGATCCCGACGGTCTTGCCCGTCACATGGGTGCCCAACATCTGTGTCGGACCCCAGCCGGTCCATTGATCGGCACGCACCAACCGCTCGCCCTCGCCTGCCCTGCGGCAAACGTACAGGATCAGGGTCAGCCCGATATCGGCGGTGGCATCGGTCACCACATTGGGTGTGTTTGAGACAAGCACATCAGCCATACGCGCTGCCTCGACATCAATGTGGTTATACCCCACCCCGAAATTCGCCAGCACCTTGCACCGCAGATCACCGATAAAGGCCTCGGCAGTAAACTGATCCCCCAAGGTTGGCAAAATCGCATCATACTCCGCCAAGGCCTGCGCCGCCTCAACCATCGTCAGACCCACGGCAGTATCACGCACAGTCACGTCAAAACGCGCACGGGCGGCAGCCAGATTGGCCTCGGGCAGTTGGCGGGTAATCAGCAGTTTCTTCAATGTAGACGTCCTCCTAGGGGTACGGGGTGGTCCGGGCCGATCAAAACGATTTCGCCGTCCGCGTCCGGCAGACCCAGCACCAGAACTTCAGACATGAACTTGCCGATCTGGCGGGGCGGAAAATTCACAACAGCCATCACCTGACGGCCAACCAAAGCCTCAGGCGCGTAATGCGCTGTGATCTGGGCCGAGGTCTTTTTCTCGCCGATATCCCCGCCAAAATCGATCCAGAGTTTGATCGCGGGCTTACGGGCTTCGGGAAAGGCTTCGGCGCGCAGGACGGTGCCCACGCGGACATCAACCTTCAGGAAATCGTCAAATGAAATCTCACCCATTCGCCAACTCGCGCGACCGGTTCGCCGCCGCCGCAACCGCGCGGCGCAACAGATGCGGAAACCCGGTCTTGGCGTCCATCAGCACCTCAAGTGCGGCCTGGGTGGTGCCATTGGGCGAAGTCACATTGGTGCGCAACTGCGCGGGGTTTTCGTCCGATTGCTCGGCCAGATCACCCGCACCCGCGACAGTGGCCTTGGCAAGCTGCATCGAAAGCTCTGCCGACAAACCCTGCGCCATGCCGGCAGCGGCCAAGGATTCGATCAAATGAAACACATAAGCCGGACCAGAGCCCGAAATCGCCGTGACAGCATCCATCTGGTCTTCTGCATCCAGCCGGACAACATCGCCCACCGACAGCATAAGCGCCTCGGACAGGTCCAGATGATCGTCTTGTACCATTTCATTCCCGATGATCGCGGTGATCCCCCGACCGATAGAAGCGGGCGTGTTGGGCATGGCACGCACGATGGGGGTTTTGGGCCCCAGCACCGCTTCGAACGTGCTGATCGGGGTGCCCGCAGCAACTGAGATGACCAGTGTTTTTCCGTTGCCCAAGGATTTCACGTCAGGCAGCGCTTCGGCCATCATCTGCGGTTTGACCGCGATGATCGCCACGGCTGGATTAGGAGGGATCTCGCCGCTGATCGCCACGCCCTGTTCTTTCAGCCAATCGGATGGATTGGGGTCAATCACCCAGACTGACGTCGGCGGCAATCCGGTGCGTAACCACCCTTCCAACATAGCCGACCCCATCTTGCCGCAGCCCAACAACACAAGCCCGCGTTTCG
>CAYZKE010000087.1:8101-9850 GCA_964478505.1 uncultured Loktanella sp. | reverse complement strand
GCCAATGCTCTTGCACGTGAACCACTCGTTAACCTTGTTGCGCCATCCCGTGTCTGTCACAAAAGCGCAAAGCAGAATCGTCGGAGGTGCCATCATGGCCGGATCAGTCAACAAAGTTATTCTCATCGGTAATCTGGGTGCTGACCCTGAAGTGCGGACGTTCCAGAACGGTGGCAAGGTCGCCAACCTACGCATCGCGACATCCGAGACATGGAAAGACAAAAACACCGGCGAGCGCCGCG
This sequence comes from uncultured Loktanella sp., assembly GCA_964478505.1. GTDB lineage: Bacteria > Pseudomonadota > Alphaproteobacteria > Rhodobacterales > Rhodobacteraceae > Yoonia. Next base: position 9,608 of record CAYZKE010000087.1, on the reverse strand, counting down.
AAAAGACCGAATGGCATACTGTGGCGATTTTTCAGGAAGGGCTGGTGCGCATCGCGGAACAGTACCTCAAGAAAGGGTCCAAGGTTTACATCGAAGGCAAGTTGCAGACCCGCAAATGGCAGGACCAGTCCGGTCAGGACCGCTATTCGACAGAAGTGGTGCTGAACGGCTATGACGGCACGCTGACCATGCTCGACAGCCGCAACGAAGGTGGCGGTGGCGGCAACTATGGTGGCGGTGGCGGCTATGGGGGTGGCGCATCCGGCGGTGGCTACGGCGGCAACGATGGTGGCTATGGCGGCGGCGGTGGTGGCGCACCATCCGGCGGCGGCAGCGACATGGACGACGAAATCCCCTTCTAAAGCCCATGGTTCTTGCACCCGAAGCACAGATCCTGATCCTGATCGGCATTATTCTGGCGGTTGCCTATCTGGGGATATTCCCGACGCTTGAAGAAAAAACCATCAATAAGCTGATGGGGATTGATCTGGCCCTGAATGTACTGGCCCTGATTGTGGCCGGTGCATGGTTCTGGGGCACAGGCGTGACCTTTACGCTGCTGTTCTACGAGACAAACTGGGCAATCTTCACGATTGTCTGCTTTGCGCTCCTGGAAATCCCGCTGTTCCTGAATTTTGCAAAGAAACACGGCATCCGGTTGGATGGCCGCGACGACGACGATTAGGCACAACGCAGTCCCGGACGTGATCCGGGACCGCTTGTTGCAGTGAGACCTACGCCGCGATCAACCCCGCGACGGTGCACCAAGCGCGTCGTCCAAGACACCCAAAACAGCCTCTCTCGGCACATCGGACGTGATGAAGGCATCGCCGATCCCGCGCGCCAGAATAAACCGCAGCTTGCCATCCAGCACCTTCTTGTCCTGCCCCATCAGCGCCAGCAGGCCCGCTGCATCAGGCAAATCGCCCGGGATATCGCGGATATCCACCTTCATGCCCATGTCACGCAGGTGCGCGCGCACACGGCTGGGGTCTTCCTGACTGCAAAGCCCCATGCGCGCAGAGAGTTCAAACGCCAGCGCACAGCCAATCGCCACCCCTTCACCGTGAAGCAGGCGGTCGGAATAGCCTGTTGCCGCTTCGAGCGCATGACAGAACGTATGGCCAAGGTTCAGCAGCGCACGGTCGCCCTGCTCTGTCTCGTCGCGCTGGACGATATCGGCCTTCATTTCACAGGATCGCGTGACCGCACGCACGCGTGCATCCATCTCGCCCGCAGCCAGTGCTGGCCCTTCGGCCTCAAGCCAGTCAAAGAACGCCGCATCGCCCAAAAGCCCGTATTTGACGACCTCACCATAGCCCGCCAGAAAATCGCGCGATGTCAGCGTGCCAAGCAAAGCGGTATCAGCCAGCACGAGGCTGGGTTGATGAAAGGCCCCAATCAGGTTCTTGCCGCTGGGGGAATTGATGCCGGTCTTGCCGCCTACCGAACTATCCACCTGCGCCAGAAGCGAGGTTGGGATCTGCACAAAGCGCACGCCCCGCCG
>CAYZKE010000087.1:0-7968 GCA_964478505.1 uncultured Loktanella sp. | reverse complement strand
GTCAACCCCGCGTCCGCCAACGACCTTTGCAACTGCGCCAGATGCAATCCCGCCACATTCTCATCCGTCAGAATACAGACATGCCGCCGCCCCCCCATCGCCGCAATGCGCGCGCCTGCCTGTGACAGCACACCGGGGCCAATCAAAATGTCATAGGCACGGCCGGGCAAATCGACGTGGACGGTAGCGGTCATTTAGGTGATCTCCAGAATATCGGGGCGGCTGGCCAGTATGTCTCGCACGGAACGCATCGTCTCATCGATACTGGCGTTTCCTTTGACGTCTATTCTCAATCCCGCAAGCGCATAAATCGGCGTCCGTTCAGCATAAAGCGCCGCCAGCGTTGCTTGGGGGTCGGCTGTGCGCAGCAAGGGCCGTGTGTCTTTATGGCGCACACGTTCCCATAAGATCTTGACGTCCGCATCCAGCCAGACCGCCACACCCATCTGTGCAATAGCCTTGCGGTTCTCTTCGGCCAGAAAGGCCCCGCCACCGGTTGAAACAATCCCCGGTGGACCCGACAAAAGCCTCTTGAGCACCTCGGCCTCGCGCTTGCGGAAGAAAGCCTCGCCATCACGGGCGAATATTTCCGCAATCGTTGACGCCGCCGCCTCTTCGATGGCCGCATCACTATCCACAAACGGCACATCAAGTGCGGCCGCCAGGGCACGCCCGATCGCGGTCTTGCCAGACCCCATCATACCGACCAGAACAACGGTCCGTTTGAGGTGATAGGACTGCCCTTCGGCCATCGCGATACTGCCTTTCTTGTCGGCCAACCTATGCCGAACGCAAAATTTAATGCATGAATGCCGTGATCTTGCACGAAAGGCCATATATAATCCCTTCAACAAGCGGGGAAGAACCCGCATATTGAGGCAACATAAGAATTGGGGCAGACAATGTGGCGGCTCATCAAGGCAGTTTTATTTTTGATTATTATCGCGGGTCTGGGCCTTGTGGCCTATGCCTATATCGGTCCTCTCTTTTTTCCGACCGATTTCGCAGCCCCCTCAGAAGAGGTAAATTATCCTGTTACGTTGGAAACAAACTAAGGCATTTGGTTTGGCATTTTGCCTGACGGCGACCTCGGTGTCCGCGCAAGGCGACGGGCAAAACGAACCGCTGTCCGCCATTGAATGGCTGTCGCGCAGCGTCGAGCCGACACCGCTTTACGAACCCCCTGCTGTGGATGATGCCACCTCGCCTGATGTGCAGGTCACACCGTTGGACCGCCCCTCGAAAGACCCCATCGGTCTGTTGTCTTCCGACGTAACCGGCCTGCCCCCGACACTTTGGGCTGCCAGCGATGAGGCTGTGCTGGTTGATCTTGTCCGCGCCGAGCGTGTTGATACGGTGCCCGCCTTGCAGGATTTTCTCAAAGTGCTGATGCTGGCCGAGGCTGATCCGCCGCGTGGCGCCGATGGTGAAGGGGCGCTGTTTCTGGCGCGCGTGGACAAACTCCTTGATATGGGCGCACTCGAACCCGCGCAGGCGCTGATAGAACAGGCCGATCCCGATACCGCACCGCTGTTCCGGCGCTGGTTCGATGTGGCGTTGCTCACGGGGACCGAGGATTACGCCTGCGACGCCATGCGCAGCACGCCCGCGATCGCACCCACTTTTTCGGCACGTATCTTCTGTCTTGCCCGCACAGGTGACTGGCCCGCTGCGGCCCTGTCATTGAACACACACCGCGTGTTGGGCGACATCAACCCGCAGGAAGAGGCGCTTTTGTCACGCTTTCTGGACCCCGAGCTTTACGAGGGTGAACCACCGCTGACGCCCCCTGCCCGCATCAGCCCACTGACATTCCGCATGCATGCCGCAATTGGCGAGCCGTTGATCACTGCCACCCTGCCCCTGGCCTTCTCCCATGCGGATCTGCAACCGACGACTGCTTGGAAAGCACAGCTTGAGGCGGCTGAGCGCCTTGCCCGCTTGGGGGCCATTTCCGAGAATGTCCTGCTCAAGCAATACACCGCCCGCACCCCCGCGGCCTCTGGCGGGATCTGGGATCGCGCCGCCGCAATCCAGCGTTTTGATGCGGCGATGGCCGCGAATGACCCTGCGCGCGTGGCGCGCACCCTGCCCGATGCATGGGCCGCGATGCAGCAGGCGCGTGTCGAAGTGCAGTTCGCCAAACTCTACGGCGCGGCGCTGCAGGATGTACCTTTGTCCGGCGAAGCGGCGGTGATCGCATTCGAGGTGGGATTGTTATCACCCAGCTATGAGGCAGTGGCCAATGCCGCCGCGGGCGCCGGTTTCGATCCTTTCCTGATCGGGATCGCGCAGGGCCTGCCGCAAGAGGTGCGCGCCACTTCACCGCAAGCGCGCGCCATTCAGGAGGGTTTTGAGAACGTGCCGCCCCCTGCCGAATTGGAAAGCAAGGTGGACCAAGGGCAACTGGGCGAGGCGCTGTTGCGCGCCGTTGCCCTTTTTGCGGAAGGTGCAGAGGGTGATCTGCGCTCTGTGACAGACGCGCTCTTGCTGTTCCGTGCGGTGGGTCTGGAAGATGTCGCGCGTCGTTCTGCGTTGCAGTTGATGTTGTTGGACCGCAGGGCATGACCCCAACCGATCAACCGATGGCCCGTTGGGTGCAGGTCTTTCTGGAGGCGCAGGCGGCAGAACTGGATGCGGCAACAAACACGCAATTGGCCTATGCCCGCGATCTTCAGGATTTTGCCGGCTGGCTTGCGCGCAAAAAGCTGCATTTCGCGGATGCGACCCGTGATCACGTAGAAAGCTACCTGATTGATTGCGAACATGAGGGGCTGGCAAACAGCACGCGGGCACGCAGGCTATCGGCGATCAAGCAACTCTACCGCTTTGCGTTCGAGGAAGGGTGGCGCGACGACAACCCCGCCATCCAGATCAAAGGCCCCGGCCGCACACAGCGTCTGCCAAAAACGCTCTCGATTGCCGAGGTGGACAGGCTGCTGGACGCCGCGCGCAATGCGCCGCGCGAAGCCTTGCGCAACACCTGCCTGATGGAACTGCTCTATGCCACGGGCATGCGGGTGACCGAGTTGGTCAGCCTGCCGGTTTCGGCTGCACGGGGTGATCCGCGCATGCTCTTGGTCCGTGGCAAAGGCGATAAGGAACGCTTGGTCCCGCTGTCACCTTCGGCGCGCGATGCTTTGGCGCTCTATCTCAAAGAACGCGATGTGGCCGAAGAGGACGCGCGCAAGAAAGGGATCCCCCCCTCGAAATTCCTCTTTCCCTCACGCGGCAAGGCGGGGCATTTGACACGGCACCGGTTTTTCGGGCTGATCAAGGAATTCGCGGTTGCCGGTGGTGTCTCGCCTGCCAAGGTCACACCGCATACGCTGCGCCACGCCTTTGCGACCCATCTGCTGGCGGGCGGGGCCGATCTGCGGTCCATCCAGACGATGCTTGGCCATGCCGACGTCGCAACGACCGAGATTTACACACATGTGCTGGATGAACGCCTAAAATCGCTTGTATTGGACCACCATCCCCTAGCAAAAGCGTCAAAGTCTTGAAGCTGACGCCCAGACCCCCCATAACAACGATGTTCTTGCTTGAAAGCCTCTGATGGAAACCGCTTCTTACGACGCCGCCTTTTGGTTAACCGCTGGCGCTATTCTTGTACTTCTGGTGATGTCCGCCTTCTTTTCCGGCTCGGAAACGGCGCTGACCGCCGCCTCTCGGGGCAAACTGCGTTCCGCCGCTGACAAAGGCTCAAAGGGGGCCGAACGCGCGCTCAAGATTACCGAAGACAACGAACGCCTGATCGGGTCGGTCCTTTTGGGCAATAACGTTGTGAATATTCTGGCCACATCGCTGGCGACAGCCGTCCTAACCAAACTGTTCGGCCAGAACGGCGTGGCGGCCGCGACCTTGATCATGACGCTTCTGGTGCTGATCTTTGCCGAGGTGCTGCCGAAAACCTTTGCGATTACGAACCCCGAAACCGTGGCCTCAGGCGTGGCGCGCCCGATTTCGGTGATCGTCTTTGTCTTTTCGCCCATCGTGGCTGCAGTGCGCTATCTGGTACGCGGTGTGCTGTTTTTGTTTGGTGTGCGCACCGACCCCGACAGCAATATCCTTGCCGTGCGCGAAGAGATCGCAGGAGCGCTCTCGCTGGGTCATTCCGAAGGGATCGTGCAAAAAGAGGACCGCGACCGTATTTTGGGCGCGCTGGACCTCAATGAGCGTGCAGTCGAAGAAATCATGCTCCACCGCTCTCAGATCGAGATGGTGGACGCCGATCTGCCGCCAGAGGAAATCCTCGAGCAAATCCTACAAAGTCCCCACACGCGGCTACCCCTTTATCGTGGCGAACAGGAAAACATTGTTGGCGTGATCCACGCCAAAGACCTGCTGCGCGCGATGCACAAGCTGCTGCGCGGCGGGGATAATGCGGCGGGCCTTGCGGCCTTTGACGTGATGAAAGTCGCGATGCCCCCTTATTTCGTGCCGGATACCACGACGCTTGATGACCAGATGCGTAACTTCCTCAAGCGCAAGACGCATTTTGCGCTGGTGGTGGATGAATACGGCGCGCTGCAAGGGCTGATCACGCTGGAAGATATCCTTGAGGAAATCGTGGGCGAAATCGCCGATGAATTCGACGACCACGAAGAAGACCAGATCGAGGCCACCTCAGATGGTGCTTATATCGTCGACGGCGGCATGACGATCCGCGACCTGAACCGCGCGCACGACTGGAACCTGCCAGATGACGAGGCCAACACCGTCGCCGGTCTGGTCATCCACGAGGCCCAGATGATCCCTGTCGAGGGTCAGGTGTTCTCGTTCCACGGATTTCGTTTTGAGGTACTGGCCAAGGATGAGAACCGGCTGGCGACGCTGAAGATCAGGAAGCTGTGACTACGGTCAATGGTGGATGTCTGCGGCGCGGTACTTGGTATAGTCGCTCCCGCAACTGGGAATAAGCAGACCAAAACGAGGCTGGTAAGCAAATAAATCGTCCCGCTTAAACGGCACCTGTGTTGGCTACCCGGGCAAGCCACGGACAATCCTGTCGGGGTTCACGCGGGAGGTCATTTGTATCCAGCCTGGAGATCATCATGGGATCGCTGGACGGCGACCAAAGTGCGGGCACAACCGTAAATCCGGTTGAAAAGCCCGCCCCGTTGACAGCCCCGCGTACAACATCGTTCTGGCCGCCAAACGGATAGCAATAGTACCCCCCGCTGACCGGCGCACCAATCTTGGTCAGCGCTGCGACAGATCCTGCAACTTCGCGAGAAAGTTCTTCAGGTGAGGCCTGATCGTGCCACAAGTGCAAGTCGCCATGGCCGCCAAACGCCATCCCGTTGGCCCGCATCTCGCGCGCCTGGTCCACTGAAAGATAAAGGTCTTCTGCAAAGGATTTTTCGTCATCGTTGACATGACGGCGGAAGAGTTGCCCGGTTAAGTCTGTGCGAAGGGCTGCCGGCAGAACATGCTGCAAAAGGCGCTTTGCGTAGGCAACACCGGGCCCGTCGTACCTGTTGGGCGAAAAATATGCCTTCCTGAGCGCAACAGGCGTGAAACGCCCGTCTGACAAGAGCAAGGCGTCGAGCTCATCGGCAAGGGTTTCGGGCGCAGGATGGGCCGCCAAGATGAACTGGATCCGGTTCACCTCCAGCATTTTTCTGTCTAGGGATGACGACCGCGGCGGAAAGAATACACCACTGATCCCACGCGCTTTCAGCGCGGGGAAAACATAGCGGTAATGGTCGATGTAACCGTCATCGAAAGTCAGCAAACAGGGGCGAGGCGGCAGGGCCGTGCCACCAGAGATCACCTCCGACAGATCCGAAGCCGAAATCATATCGTAGTTTGCCTGAAGATGGTCCAACTGGCCAAGGAAGTGATTTAGCTCCAATGCCTTAAGATGGGGAAAGGCACTGTCCGCAACGGGACGCACATAGTGATACATGACCGTGGTCAGGAGTGGTTCATCTGCGGTCAAAGGGCGCGCTCCTCATACCAAGCGAGGGTTGGCCGATCGAGATCCAGGTCGCCGCGTGTGATGTGCAGAAGGGACAGATCATACACTCTGTCCTGATCTTCGCGGGCCCAGATCACCAGTGACGTCGTAGGCGGGCGGCGCAGCTCAACGGGGTAAAAGAGCGATGGCAGTTCGACCAAAGGGTCATCGACTGCGGAACTCCACCTGCGGGCACGCAAGAGTGCCGCAACCGCGCTTAGAGTGAGACTGATGTCAACAAATGCGCCGCCCCGATGACGCACCTCTGCCTCGACGAAGGCGATCGCCGCAGGCAGGTCTTTGGGATCACCGAAGAGATCAACAACCTGAAGGAACGGGGTGTCCAAAACCCGGTCTTCGCGCAGGACAATACCGGCACCAGCGCCCGGGGCATGCGCATCATGGATACAGAAGGATTCGTAGGTGAAGGCGGGGTGATCATCATATCGCCATGCCATTCGTCCGGCATCACGGGCGAAATGGCCAACAGAAGCGGCAAATAAGCCAATCGGAGCAAGCTCTGCTGCCGACACGGCCTTGACGCGCCAGCGCAACACAGGCGCAGCACCTTGGCGGGCTGCAGTCTGCCGCAAGGCGCTTTCAGATGCGGTCACAAACTTTCTGATTTTGTCAAAATCAGCGATATGAAAGAACCTTGGGACATAGCTTAACGATGTGAACCCTGCGCCAAGGTAGAGCGGCATTGCGGCAGCAGTGATACCGGCCCCAACAAGGACATCGTAACGGTCTTGCAGTGCTGCGAGGATCTTTTTCCCGACACCCTTTCCGCGCGTTTCCGGCGCCACAACCCAGGTGGTCAACTCGGCGCCTGCCCGCGTGTCACCATCAAGAAGAAATGCGTTAGGCGTTACACCCATAACGGCGATGATCTTGTCGCCCTCCAGCGCCACAATACTCTGGTTGTGGCCTTGAGATGCGGGCGCACCGTTGAATTGCCACCAAGCGAAATCCTCGCGTGCCAAAGCGATCGGGCGCGCCCATTGAGCCGCATAAAATGCACAAAGACAACTGTTGGTAATTCCCGCATCCTTGGCTGTCGCAATGCGGATGTCATCTGTTTTCGATGTATTTGTCCTCAACGGCACTTGCGCACAATCCTTTGTGTAACTTGCGAGATCCGATCGCCCGTCAAAAATACCTGCGGCTGAGTGATCTTGCAAACCAACCCAGCCGGATTTCCAATGCAGTCAACGCGCTGCGTGCGGCAATGCGAGATCACATTCAACCCACCGCTACAACCGCCTGGTGGGCTCACCACCGACATGCCCCACATGCGTAAAGTCAGGGCGATCGCAACACATTTACCGCCCCTTGAACAAACCACCCAAAATCCCGCGGACCAGCCTGCGGCCTGTTGTGCCCTTGAGTTCTTTGACCACCACCGACGCCAAGGCGCCGCCGAAACCCTCTTCTGAGGATTTGCGGGAGGATGATTTGCGTGTGCTGCCCCCATCATAGCGCCGCGCCGCCTTGAACTCGCGCTCTTTTTCTTCAAGGCGCGCCTCTTCGGCTTCGGCCTCTTCGGCAGCTTTCGCCGCAGCCTCGGCGCGCTTGCTCAGGATTTCAAACGCACTCTCGCGGTCCAGCGTCTTATCATATTTGCCCGCCATCTCCGAGATGCTCATGATCGCCTTGCGGGTCGGCTCGTCAATCGGGCCAAGCTGCGACGACGGCGGGCGGATCAGAGTCCGTTCGACAACCTGCGGAATACCTTTGCGGTCAAGGAATGACGTCACAGCCTCACCGGTGCCTACCTCCTGAATGGCCTGTGCTGTGTCAAAGGCTGGATTGTCGCGATAGGTTTCCGCGGCAGCCTTGAGCTCCTTGCGGTCCTTGGCGGTAAAGGCACGCAGCGCATGTTGCACACGGTTGCCCAATTGCCCCAGCACATCATCAGGAATATCACCGGGGTTCTGTGTGACGAAATAGACGCCCACCCCTTTGGAGCGGATCAGGCGCGCGACCTGCTCAACCTTATCAAC
>CAYZKE010000086.1:0-9890 GCA_964478505.1 uncultured Loktanella sp. | reverse complement strand
TTGCCATCTTTGCCTTCGACTGGGGTGGTGACGTTGTAGAATTTCGACATGGTGTGTTCCTTTCTGTTTCGATGGGGACGAAAAGGGCCAACGGAGAAGAGGGCCATGCAGGTGCAAATGCGGAGGGTCCGCACCGCAGGGGTGGAAACCGTATTTGTGCTTGCCGAGCCGTGAGCGAGGGGACATGGGCCTCGCGTTGGGCCAGACCCCATCAATGAGAAACGGGAAGGGGCAACACCTTGTGCACGAATTGTACTGCGGCTTTCGTCACCACCCCGAAGGCCTTGATGACCGGCTGACCCTCATCAGCATTGGTGGTCTTCAGCATTTCTTCAGAAGGCAGCTTCGATCACGGGATGAACGCCTCGATGTCTGCCATCACGGCGCGCGCCAGACCCATGCAGACCCACGCACGATCGACAGCGCAGAGATCATGCAAAGGACGCCGCCCATGGCCACGGGGCAACCTGATGCTTGCCTCGCTCGCTCACCACCCATGATCCGGGTGCGATCCTGCCCGAGCGATTCAGACCCGCAGGGCTGAAACCGCCAGCCTTTGTGACCATGTCCTGCGCGCAGGGCGGTTGGCTCGCAGAGACGGCCGCACCAGCTGCACGGCAGGGAACAATGGCGCCAGCGGGTTCAGGGCAAAGCCTCAGAAGCGCGGTCCCGAAGGGACGAGGCAGGTACAGGGTATCCGTAATCGTGATTGATGGGGCCGTTTGATCTATTGGATCGAAATCGCAATCTGTCGTTGACGCGGGAACGTCCGCTATGCGTCGCTTCCGAGCTCTGATCTTTTCAGGCTGGTTCATCATCGGGCCCCTCTAATCTGTGCTTCCAAATCTGGTGGGGTCGTTTTGGTGACGCATCGCTTTCGGGTGACGACGTAACCCCGGACACCTCACGAGCCAGACGTATCGCCCGCGCTCTGGATTCGATCTGATCCGTCATGGGCTGGGTCATCAAGCAACAGACCCGACAGCCCGGCCCGACTTGGTACACTCCGAAAAAATAAGTTTCATCGTGCTTCATTACGCATGGTATGTAATCGCCATACATTCCAGTCGTACGGTCACCTCTCCAAACAACTTCAGAATAAGGCGGGGGCGTCATCAGTTGCAACGCACTCAACAGCTTGGTTGCGTGATTGGTCATGAATGGTCTCACAATTTTCCGTCAATCCAAGACAAGTTCTGTCATTTCTCGCTGTTGAGGAGGCGCAGTCGCCCCCCCTTGCTAGGAGTTTCGTCGATTTCAATAGCGTCGGATGGGATGGCAAGAACAATTAGACCACGGGTCCCGTCGGGGAAAAGGCATCCGAGGAGCATACGACTGAAGGAAACCTCCTGTAGCTCGCCATCAGCGTTCGTCAGATGTGCATAGATATCATCAAGACGCAAACCGGTCTCATCCAAAACCTGTTTGTAGTCATCGTAAATGAAATCATCATATTCAGGTCCAAATGATGCATCCGTCACTGGGTTACCAATCACGCTTTTGGACCATGCCCAGCCAAACCATTTAGCATAGGCGGATTCCTCGCCAATTTCGACGAATGACCAAGTATTCGCTCTCTTGCGTAGGACCACAAGATATGGGCGGAGTGGCTGGAGCGCCGTGTGCTCCAGATCCATACCGGCACTCGTCCAAGCATTCAGGCAATCCCCAAAAAGAGGATGCATCGTGGTCACGCGATGAAGGGGATGCTGTTGTGTTATGAAAATGCGCTGGTCGGAGTCCACGAAGCGTTTGCGTTGTAGCCCGTTGACGGTTGTCAGTGCCGTTTCAAAACGCCCAGACCATTTGTCCAGTCTATTCAACAAAAAGGATATCTCTTCGAGTGCTGAATGACCTTGGTCATTGAGTACGTACTCACGGCCTCTCCGCGCGAAATATTCGGTCTCGGTTATTTCTTCCAAAGAACGCAAGTGACGCGCAACGCTTTGCCTCGTTATCCCGAGTTCTTGCGCAGAGTCGGTCGGACTTCCAGTCTTACTAATACTCACAAATGCCCGAAGCATTTGTATGGTGATCTCGTCGTTTTTCATGTGTGTCCGATTGGTTAACAGTCTTGTGTGTCATTTATGGGTGCAACGATAAGACGCTCTCTAGAGTGAGGTAATACCTAAAAATGATCACCTTGGGTAATAAATACAACCAACACAAATCATCAAGGTAAAATATTGCACCTGTAGTGAAAATATCATTAACTATTCATTGCGTTGATACATCGTTTCGGGCATCTAGAAAATACCGCTAGCAAGAGGCTGCCGGTGCAGAAGTGAAAGCAGAAGACGCAAATATAAACTGTGTGCCCTTAAGGAAGGAAACATGTATGTCGTTACAAAAGCTGGGGATTTATCCTCGTTCCTCCGCAGCGGTCTTGCCGCAAAGCGGTCAAGAGATCCAATTCATTAATCACACGCACGTTAAATCAAGAACAGCCGAAATTCAGTCGGTTATCGAGTTTGACGTGGGTAGGGTGAATTACCCTATCGGCCTCGTGATGTTCCAGCCCGGCTTTGCAAAATTGGTGGGCATGGGCGCGCCCCCTGCCAAACTTGCAGTTCATTGTTCGTCCCCGCGTGCAGCATAGGGATTGTAGACGCTGGACCAGACCGGTCAAAGCTGGTCAAGACATCATCAATATTAAGCTCAACTGACCAAGTACATTGGTCATAAAAATCTATGAAACATGCGGAGGTACCTTTCATGTCTTTTAATACTATAGCTGATCCTGGCGCAATGCCTGCATGGAAGTGCGTCGGGCAAGCATCAACTATTAGCAGTGGTAGGGAAAGCCTCGCGGTCGGCGAAGTGTGGCATTGTAATGGTGTGTTCCAGCTGGCGTTGGCGGTGTTGCCAGTCCACGGGCGGGTTTCGCTTTCGCTTGGATACTACGCCGGGACTGGCGAGCGGGATCTGACGGCCATCATTACTGGCAAGCATGACAGCTACGAATACAAGATCGGAAACGTGATCCTGCGCGAGCGCTCCGCTACAGCTGTCATCGATGCCTGGCCGACGCACCCGCAGGATGATTTTATCGTTGTGTTCTGAGTCAACGTCCGCCGCGTTCGCCATCGCGATTACTGCCTTAGCTGCAATGGGTACATTAGTCTTGCTCCCACAGATGGTCAAAGACTCCTCGCTTGTCGGGCGGCAGATTTCATCAGAGATAGCTTCGCTGACCTTCAAGTGAGTCAAAACTATCATCGAGAGTCTGAGAGGCAAATAGCTCGTCGCGTGTAATTGTTGCACAAGATCCTTTCTATACCGGAAATTGTCGCTATATATAGATTTTAGGAATTGTGGCAAAGCAGAGGCATAATGTTTATCGAGACATATTCGAAAGGTGCCGTCGAACTGACTCGTGCGGTGGAAGCTGTTGCAAGAGGCGAGGGAAACATCTTCCCGCTCGTGGTGAGAGAACGTCGAACCCGTGCGGAGGGCTTTGGTTTAGTGTACGGATTTTTCTTTGCTGATGAAAACGGGGGGATTTGGGATGTTATTATGTCGCAGCGAGTCGCGCTCAAGACTCTCAGCGCAGAAGACAAAGCAATGAGACTGTTGAAGGAGATCTACCCAGATGCAATCGGCTTTGAACTCCCAATGCTCTGCGAGGAGAACCTCGTTGAGCGCGGACAGCTTGAGAACATCAGAATCCCGCGGCCGATCTTTCCTCATAAGGGAAAGACCAAAGAAGGCGCAAAAAACTGAGCCGACCGGAGTCGGGTCAGTTGTTCTGCACGACCAATAATTCGTCAGTAAGTAAGGCGAGCAGTACGTCCAGCTTGACGAAAGTTCTGTTGTCCTCGGATCGCATCGTTCGTTTTTTTGTTGGATAGGTGACAGGGCGCTCTCGCGCCCTGCTACGCTCTTAGTTCATGCCCTCGGGCAGCCACGCATCGATCCGCGCAATTTGTTCGGCGGAAAGGTTCATTGCCTCCCGTGCGGATGCGTCATTGAACAATGCGTCCAGTTTCGCGTCCTTCTCCTTCTTTTTCAGCTTTGTGAAGGTTGTGATTGTCGGGTGATCGTCGGCAAGCCCGAGAAGGTCCTGCCAGAGTGCATTGAGGTATGGCCCCTTTACCCGCCCAAAGAAGTTGCTAGCAGTCGGTGTCCAGACGGACCTCACATCGGGCTTGGTTTCTTTTTTGATGACATCGATCAGGCCACTGGTGCTGTCCCGCAGGTTCGCGGCGAGGCAGTGCGCGAGAACCGTCTTGATGTGATCATCGCCCTTGGCACGGAATGCGCGGAATGACTTCGCAAGGTCCTTGCCGTACATATCCTTCCGCTCGATGGCTGTCAGTCGGGTGTCGGGTGCATAGCCTTCCGTGTCTGTCGTGGGCGTGATCGAGGGGAACTCTGCACTCAAGTCCAGCGCTTTGTCCCAATACACACTGTGGCTCAACTGATAGGCCAGCATCGCCAGCAAGAGATCGGGATCATCGATGGCGGCACTCTGCTGTGCCCCAAGGACCACCTTGTTCAAATCTGTGCGCAAAGCGGCTGAGATGTCTGGCTTCGTGGTTGAGGCTTCTGCCTTTTGGTTGGCAATCACTCCGGCTTCCACGGCAAGCGCCTTGTCCTCTGGGCGGATCAAACCATCACAGACCTGCAACTCACCTGCGCTGTTCACATAGACCAGCATCCCTGCGACTGATCGCGCTGCTTCAGAGAAATCACCTTTCAGGATGGTGTCGAAGGCGTCCAATTCCGCCTGACCTGCTTCATCGATCACCTCGGCCTCTGCCAACTCGGCCAGTTCATCGTACCGTTCGGACTGTTCCTCGGTCAGTTCACCTTCATCACGATAGACGCGAGCATAGTTCTTCTGATCAAGTTCCCAATAGCCGATGTAGCTGTCGGTTGCCGCCTCGGCCCATTTCCAGCTTTTGGCGATGCACTTGTCTGCTGCGTCCTGCAAGGCTTCGCCAAACAGACGGTCCACCAGATCGACATCCTCGTAGTAGACCACATCTGCAAAGAGGTCGGCACTGATCTTCCCACCTGCGGCGACGTAGGCGTCATGCCCGATGAAGATGATGCGGCGGTCTGACGATTGGATCGCATCCGGTTTGAGCATCTGCTTGATCTGGCGGTCGCTGTAGGATTGACCGCGCACACGGGCGAGAACCTCCAACGCCAGCTTGCTGTCGTCCGTGATGGTGAAAGCCGCTGCATTGCCCAAGGTGATTTCATTGCCGCGCAGCGCAGCCAGCACATCGGCAGGCAGATGCGCCAGTTTGAGGCGGCGTGTCACATGGGCCTCTGTCACCCCAAATGCCATGGCGATATTGGCGGGATCGACACCTTCGGCCTGCATTTGGCCGTATTCCCTGATTTCGTCGGCAGGGTGGGGCTGGGACCGCAGGTGGTTCTCGCTTGATGCCCAATAGCGCGCAACCTCGGGATCATCGGTCACGCGCACGGGAATCGACTGAAATCGCGGATCGTCCTGCAACGTCGCAAGAGCACGATAGCGCCGCCCCCCTGCGACAATGCCGACCAACCCGTCCGGTCGCCGCAGGCCCGCGAGGTTCTGGATCAACCCCAGCGCCTTGATGTTATGGGCCAGTGTCAGAATGTCGTCGTCACTGACCACAGTGCGCGGGTTCAGGTCAGAGACAAACAGGTCCTTGAAGGGAATGTCCGCGACGACAGCATTGATGGTTTCGAATTTCATCTAAGTTCTCCTTTTGTGGTGCGACGGTCGGGCTTGTTGCCGCCCTCCGCCTTTGGGCAGCGCCTCGGCCAGTCTGATCTGCCAGAAAACGCATGTTTTCGGCGGAACAGAGTGGGGGAGGGCGCAGCCCTGACCCACGGGCCGGGAAACGGCTGTCACTGGATCGGCTGGCAAAAATCGGAGGGTCCACACCCTGGGGTGGAAACCGATTTTTTCCGAGACGACGACCCTTTGGGGCGCTTGTCCATTGACCGACGGAGACCGGTCTGTTGGGGCGGACCACATGGAACTCTAAACGCGTCAGCCGCCCGATGGGGGCGGCTGTCTCATGCTATCGTCGATCAGGGCCGATAGGCAGTGATCTCGTCGTCATCTCAGTGAATCTGGTTTCGCTGTTTCTTGATCATTGTCAAGAATTCGATAACGGTCCGGGAAGGCTTCACTGAGTTTTTCACCCAGAATACTTGCGAGGCCACTCTCAACGCGTCGTGACCTTTGTTGCCCAAGGCTGATCAATGTGAGAGTTGGTTTACTCACTTCAAGTATCCGGCTCACGTCCGTCAGTGAGTATCCTTGCATTCGCAGCTTGTATTTGATCCGTTCATGGTTCGCGCGGATCGGATCAGGTGGCGTCGCTCTGGGTTTGCTACTTTCAGTATTCATCATAGATCAATCCCTGGATATTTTCTAATTTCGTCAACAATCAAGCCAATGATACTTGCGCTTTCGACACCTATTTTCTTGGGTTCAACAGGTGACAGTTTTGGAAGTATCTGGTCGGGCTCATACCCGTGTTGGAGGAGAATTGAGATCATGATGCATACATCGTGCATCGTGAACTCCATGTCGGAACCTGACCTAAAACCCCCTGCATAGAAGACCCCCGAGACGCGCAGGTCGCGTTCAGGATCGAGTTGCAACGTCAGATGTATCTTTTGTCCGCGCAATGTTTGCACTGTCAGTGTTTCTGACGGGCACCGCTCTGGCAGCATGGCTCTGGGGGAACCTGGCGTCGCTCGTGCTTCAATATCTGTGTGTTGGTTTTTCATGAAGGCACCATATGAAACTATCGTATACCTTAAAAGACTTTTTTGATATTAATTATTATTTTGCATGCGCAAACTTGTTAGAGTGTTTTTTTATTGTTTCATTGCATATGTGATTCTAAGATTTTTCTTGTCGCAGAGACATTTTCATAACTGCAAAGGAAATCTTATGAACAAACTCTTCCATTCTGGTCTGACGCTGGGCCTTGCTCTCGCTGGGTCGTCTGCAATGGCCGCCGGTGCCGGTACTGGTATCGAGGCCGGGTTCACCGACGTCGGCACCGATCTGCAGACGCTTCTCAACGGGGCAGGTGGTTTCATCGTGATCGTGCTGTCGATCGCGCTGGCTGCTATCATGCTGGCGGTTGGCCGTGGCTGGGGCCAGGCCGTGACCGCGATGGGTGTCGCGCTGTTCCTTGGTTACGGTGTGACAGCCCTGCAAGGCATCTCGGGTGTGACCGGCACAACCGACCTTCTCTCCGAAGACGTACTAATGATCGAGAGCGAACCGTCCGTTTAACGGGCTGAGGTGGCCGCGATTCTGCGGCCACCTCCAAACATTTGCGGGCGCAATAATGAACATTTTGATTGAACAAAGGCTGCAAGATCCGCCGCGCTTTATGATGCTGCCGGCGGATGAGGCGGGTGCGATTGGTTTGCCGGTGATGTTGGGCCTGATGAGCCGTCAGGTTATTGTCGGTGTCTTGATCGGTGCTGTGATCTGGATGGTGTGGAAGCGCCTGAAAGGCGATACCGGCCTGCCGGGACTTTTGGCGGCGATCTACTGGTATCTGCCGACACAGGTGAGTGCCTTCCGTGAGCTTCCGGATTCAGCCGTGACCGTGTGGGAGGCATAGATGACCTTCGACAAGCTTCAGGCCAGTATTCGGATGACGAAGCGGCAACGCGATGTGGCGATCGTTCTTTTTCTCGTCATGCTGGCAGCAAACGTCGCGTTGTCATTGCGCGCCTATACAGACACCAATCAGGTGGTTCTTGTGCCGACGAATGTCAGCGACGGGATGGTCTCTCGCGGGGCGGTGGACAAGCGCTACATCGAGGCCCTCGCGCTTGATGCGGTCTATGGTCTCTATAATGCTGCACCGTCGAGCCTTGAGTACGGACGCCAGGTCATTGAACGACTGGCGTCGGTCGGGCAGCGCGGAGCGCTTCTGCGGCAATATGATGAAGTCGCGAATGATATGCGCGAGCGCAATATCTCGACGGTTTTCCTGACAGGCGAAATCCGCCACAACCTGCCCGGCCTTGAAGTGGTGGTGCAGGGCAATCTGCAAACTTTTGTCGATACGGTCCTGATCTCGACCGAGGAGCGTCAGATCCTGCTCCGCTTTGTGACGGAAGCGGGGTCGGTGCGGCTGGCGGGCATCCACAAGCTGGAGGTCGAATAATGCGCATTCTGACAGTGATAGCGGCAGTTTGCCTGATGTTGATGGGACAAGTTGCCTGGGCGACGCAGAACGTCACGACTGAACCCAATGGCAGCGTGGGGTTCAACGTCTCGACGTCCTCGGTGACGCGGTTGAGCATTGTGGGGGACCGCATACGGCGGATCATCAATCCCGACAGTATCTTCGAGATGACCAATGATGAAGAGACGGGCGATGTCTTCTTCCGTGCGCATACGGCCGGAACAGGATCGGAGTCCGGATACATCCTGACCGAGCGCGGTGTGACGATCAACTTCACGATGCAGCCGACCGAGCGGTCCGTGCCAACGATCCTGATCACGGTGCGTGGCGGTGAAGGAGAACAGGCGGCGACAGACAGCGTCGTCGGGGCCGGCGTCGGGTTCAGCGACGATATTGCGCTGATGATGACGGATATCGTGCGCGATGTCGCAGCGGCCCATGTGATCGGGCGGCAGGTCCCTTCAGGCCGGAACGGGCGCGTGGTGCGGACGGTCCAGGGCGCAGGCTGGAAGGCAACGGTCCGTCTGGCGGTCGCCGGGTCCGAGGGCCGTCTTGTCCGCGAGCAGGATTTCTACGCCGCAGGGGTGCGGGCGATCTGGATTGCGCGCAATACGCTCGCCGCCTCCGAGCGCACCTTCGTGATTGTTGTGGAGGAGAACTGATGGCTTTGGAACGCAAGCAACAACAGATGGCGGTTCTTGCCATTGGCGGGGGCGCGGTCGCCGTCCTTGCCTATCTTGTCTTCGGAGTGCTCGCCCCAAAGCCCCCGGATGCCTCGTTCCTTGAGCAACAGTCCGGTCAGATCGATGTGAGCCTTGTCGCTGACCGCACATCGGCAGCCGCACCGGAAATGTCCTGGGTGGCCAGGAGCCGTGCGGATCTCGAAAACCTCAACAATCTCGTGACTGATATGCGTGAGACGATGGCGGCAGAGCGTCAGGAACGTGCGAATGAGGTCGCGCAGCTGCGCGAGGAATATGACGAAATCATCGTCCAGCAGGCCCAGAAAATCGCCGCACTGGAAGAACAGGCGGTGGCAGTTGCTGAAGCACAGGTGACACCTGCGGCGGCGGCCGTTCCACCTGGGACGCTCTACGAGGATACCGGATCGGAGTTCATCAACCGCCGCAGCAACCCGGGCGGCACGGTGTCGCGTCCGGCTCTGGCACCGGCGCAGCGGGGGGACCAACCGGCAAGTGCACCTCAAGGCGGGGCGACGGTTGGCGCGGGTGGTTTCGGGCAGAGCTTCAATCTGATCGCCCAGCGTGAGACGGAAGAAGAGGGGCTGCGCACGCCGGGATCATATCTGCCTGCGGGGTCCTATGCGCCAGCTGTGGTCTTGTCAGGTGCGGATGCGGCCACGAATGTCGTTGATCGGGAAAACCCTATTCCGGTGCTGTTCCGGATTACCGGACCGGCGGTGACAGCTGCAGCCGGTGGCGGTCGCGGTCTGCGGATCAATATCGAAGGCTGCACGGTGCAGGGCTCGGCCATCGGGGATCTGAGTTCGGAGCGTGTGCGGGTACGTCTCTTGTCGCTGACCTGCGTGCGGCGTGACGGCGCGATCATGGAAAGCGAGATCTCAGGCTACATGGTGGGTGCCGGCAAGGCCGGTGTCCGTGGCCGTGTCGTCAGCCGCGAAGGGCCGATGGTCGCAAACGCGGCATTGGCCGGAGCACTCGAAGGTCTCGCCTCGGTGGCCTCCAGCCTCAAGGGCGT
>CAYZKE010000085.1:7587-9923 GCA_964478505.1 uncultured Loktanella sp. | reverse complement strand
GGGCCCTGTGGCATTGGCGGGCTTCACCAGATAGCCGCGCACCTCGCCATGGCCGTTGGGCGAGGGGTAGGTGATATATTCGGGCACGATATCGGGATCGTTGAACGATACCTGTTCGGCCAAGGCATAATCGGGGCTCAGCATGCTGAGCAGGGCGGCAGCTGTCAAACCGCCTACGGCAAATTTACCTGCCTTATCCAGAAACTCGCGTTTGGAAATTTTGCCGTGTGCGTAGAAATCATAAAGATCAAGCAGTTCTTGATCAAAGTCCTTGGCCGTCATGCGTGTCATTGATGCGATCTCCTGTTGGAACGGGTTTGTCCCGATCCTTCAGAAATATGACGCGCAAGCCCTAAGGCAAATCACAAGCCGCGGATGCGTGGATCAAGCGCATCGCGCAGACCGTCGCCAATATAGTTCACCGCCAGTACCGTCAGCGAAATCGCAAGGCCGGGCCACAACACGCGCTCGGGGAAGGCTGTCATGCGGTCAACGCTGTCAAACAATATCTTGCCCCATGTTGGAAAGTCCGACGGGAAGCCAAGGCCGAGGAAAGACAGCGCGCTTTCGGTAATGATCGCCGTGGCAAGGCCCAGTGTGGCCGAAACCATGATCGGAGAGAGCACATTGGGCAAAATATGCCGCGTGATCATGCGCCGTGGCGGTGTGCCGATGGAGCGGGCGGCAAGGACGAATTCACGCTCTTTGAGCGCCATGACGTCACCGCGGACAATGCGTGCGGTCTGCATCCAGGATGTAATCCCGATGCCCACAACAATCAGGATGAAGATCCCGTTCTCGGGTCCGAAGGCCGCACGCAGCGGATCGCGGAACAAAAGCATCATGACCAGCAAGAGCGGCAGTAGGGGCAGCGATAGCACCAGATCGGTGAAACGCATCAGCAACCCGTCAAGGCGGCGGAAATAGCCCGCCAGCACACCGATCAGCGTGCCAAGGAACACAGCCAAGATCATCGCGGTCCAGCCTACGGCCAGCGAGATACGCCCGCCCTGCATGATATTGGCCATAATATCGCGGCCAAGGTTGTCGGTGCCCATCGGGTTGGCCCAGTTCACCTTGGCGTCGCTGTCAAATAGCAGCATGTAGATCGGGCGCACGTCCTTGTTGCGGATATCAAGCTTGCCGGGGTCCACCTGCCAAAGCCATGGACCAATGGTCACGAAAAGCGTGATGAAGATCAAAAAGCCAAGGCCGAACACCGCGCCTTTGTGGGTCCTGAACTGGTCCCAGACATCCAGCCACTGGTTACGGGGCTTTTCGATCGCTTCTTTTGCTACAGATGCATCAGTCATAGCGGATCCTCGGATCAAGTATGCCGTAAAGAACATCGGCAATCAGGTTCATCATCACGATCAGCACCGCGAGCAGGAAGGTGATTGTCATGACCATGGGAATATCCGAGCCTTGCAGCGCGATGATCAAAAGCTGACCAAGGCCGTTCACCTTGAAAATCTGCTCGGTAATGATCGCACCGCCAAAGATGGATGGAATACCCAAGGCAATCACGGTCACAACAGGGATCATCGAGTTGCGCAGCACATGCTTGAGCACGACCACGCTTTCCGACATGCCTTTGGCGCGGGCTGTGCGCACGTAGTCCTGGCTGAGGTTATCCAGCATCGACGCGCGCATATAGCGGCTGACCTGTGCTGTGGTTTGCAGCGCCAGCACCATCACAGGCATGATCATCTGCAAAAGCTGGGTTTTGAATGTCTCCCACGAATTTACCACCAGCGTGGTGTCATAGATCGAAGGCAGCCATTGCAGCTGGACCGAGAAGATCACGATCAGCAGAACGCCCGAAAAGAAGGGCGGCACCGAAAAACCGATCATGCTGACGAAGGTGCCCGCATTGTCGAAGACGGAGTATTGTTTGTAGGCGCTGATGATCCCGATGGGCAGGGCGATCAGCACGCCCACGACATAGGACATCGCCACAACCCAGAGCGTCTGTGGCAGGCGCTGTGCGATCACGTCAAAGACGGGGCTGCGCGACTGGAAACTGATGATGCGCTGGGCACCGTCGGCAAAATTGGTGCCGAAGGCGTTGTCGATCCAGTATTGCGGCTCGACGATAAAGAACTGGTTCAGCCAGAGTGGGAAGCGGATCCACCAAGGCTCGCCCAGTCCCAGTGCCTCGCGCATTTGCTGGCGCACTTCGGGCGGGATCGACAGGGGCATGCTGGCCATCGGGTCGCCGGGGGCGAGTTCCAGCAGCATGAAAATCACAAAAGCAATGAAGATAAGCGTCGGGATCGACAGTAGCAATCTACGGATGGTGTAGGTCAGCATTTACGACGCCTCTGTACATGGCT
>CAYZKE010000085.1:0-7487 GCA_964478505.1 uncultured Loktanella sp. | reverse complement strand
ACCAGTCGGCGATGTTCCACAGCTCGCTGTCCCATGTGTTCAGGACAACGCCGCCAAGTGTGACGGAATGTGCAGACACACGACCACGGTCAACCAGCGGCACGATGACGTTGCTATCTTTTGTCACCATATCGTTCAGCGCACGGCCGATACGGCCACGCTCTTCGAGATCGGCTGTCGCGGCAAGCTCTGCCCATAGTGCATCATAGGCCGGATCACAGAAGCGGTTGATGTTCTCGCCCTGCCACTGTGTTTCCGGCGATGGGATGTTGTCGCACAAGTAAGCGCCCAGATAGGCCTGTGGGTCTGTGCCGGGGAAGTTGTTGGCGTACATTTCAACGTCTGCATAGAAACGCTGGAATGTGTCGGGCGAACCCGGGTCACCACCAAAGAAGACACCCGCATCAATGTTGCGCAGTTCGGTTTCAACGCCAATCTCTTCCCACCACTGCTTGATCAGGGCCTGAAAGTCCTGACGCACGGCGTTCGTGGACGTCTGGAAGAGGATCGACAGACGCACGCCGTCTGCGTTCACGCGGACGCCATCGGAGCCCATCATGAAGCCTGCCTCATCCAACAGCGCATTCGCACGGTCCATGTCCTGTGTCAGACAGGCGGTGTTGTCGGACGCATAAAGCGCAGGGGCCGGCACGAGGTTACAGGTCGCACGACCAGCCTGACCGTAACCCACTTCAACGAGCAGATCGCGGTCGATGGCGATAGAGAGCGCTTCACGCACGCGGGCATCTGTCAGGAAGGGGTGAGGTGCGGCCACAGTCGAGCGCACGCCTTCTTCCAGTGCTGGCGATGGGTCAGTCAGGTTCATCTCGATCCGCTCGACCAAGGTCCCGAATGCGGAGACAGGCACACCCATGCCGCCTTCGGCCATGGAGGCGATCACATCAGGTGCAAGCTGCATGTTCCAGGCGTAGTCAAATTCGCCAGTTTCCATAACAGCACGGCCAGCGGCCGTTGCATCACCGCCACCTTTGAAGGTCACGGTTGCGAAGGCTGGCTTGCTTGGATCGCGGTAGTTCGGGTTGGCTTCAAACTGGACCACGTCATTGACGCGGAAGTCTGTCACCACAAACGGACCTGTGCCGATGGGCATGAAGTTAGCATCGGTGCACTCAGGTGCACGTGGGCCAAGGCATTCGGCAAACTGGGCCGCCTGAATGATAGGTGATTCATGGCCGACGAAGGCCTGATAGGGGTTCGGTGCCGGGCCAGTGAAGTTCACCTTCACTGTCTTGTCGTCGATCATCTCGACGCTTTCCACGTTCGAGAATTTCGCACCTTGCGCACAGCCACCACCGTCAGCGGTGCAGTACTCGAATGTGAACTGGACATCGCGCGATGTCACTGGCGAGCCATCAGACCAGACGACATCGGGGTCGATCTGCCATGTGATGGATGTCAGGTCCTCGGACACGCCGCCATTGCTGACGGTCGGAATAGCCGTTGCCAGATAAGGCACCATCATGCCGGTTTCGTCATAGCGCGCGAGCGGTTCCAGCACGAGGCTGGCGGCTTCGATGTCTTTTGTACCACCCGACAGGAACGGGTTCATGATTGAGACAGCTTGCCAATAGATGATATTGACGTTGCCGTCGCGGCCGCGTTCGCCTTCATGCCCATCGGCATGGGCCATCGGCGCAAGCGCCAGGCAGGCAACAGCGCCCATCAGGGCTGTTTTGAGTTTCATTTTATCTTCTCCTTGTTGGTGCTCATTTTTTGCCTCTTAACCTGCCGTTTCTTCAGCAGTGTTCATTGTCTCGTTATAAAGGTGGCAGGCCGTAAAACGGCCCGGCTGCACCTCGCGGTATGCGGGCTCTACGCGTTTGCAGATGTCCATGACAGCAGGGCAGCGCGTGCAGAAATTACAGCCCACAGGCGGGTTCGCGGGCGAGGGGACATCGCCTTTGAGGATGATCCGCTGCGTTGCGCGCGCAAGGCTCGGGTCCGGTTCGGGAACAGCCGAGAGCAGCGCTTTCGTGTAGGGGTGGAGCGGGTCGGCATAGAGCCCTTCGCGCGGGGCCAGTTCAACGACTTTGCCCAGATACATGACCGCCACACGTGTTGCGATATGACGCACCATCGACAAATCGTGGCTGATGAACAAATAAGTGAGGCCGAATTGTTCCTGCAGGTCTTCCAGCAGGTTCACCACCTGCGCCTGAATAGACACATCAAGGGCGGCAATCGGTTCGTCACAGACAATGAATTTAGGGTTCAGCGCAAGCGCGCGGGCAATACCGATCCGCTGGCGCTGCCCACCCGAGAACGCATGCGGATAGCGTTTGGCGAATTTGCGGTTCAGGCCGACCGCATCCATCAATTCACCCACTTTTTCGCGCTTTTCAGCGTCAGACAGCTTGGTATGCTCGTCCAGCGGTTCCTTGATGATATCCTCGACAGTCATGCGCGGGTTCAGCGAGGCTTGCGGGTCTTGAAACACCATCTGCATCGTGGGGCGCATGTCACGCAGGGCAGGTTGCGGTGTCGCGCCGATTTCGCGCCCGTCAATTGTGATCGAACCGGACGTGATGTCGTAAAGGCGCAGCACAGCGCGCCCACATGTCGATTTGCCGCAACCGGATTCGCCAACAAGACCAAGGGTTTCCCCCTCGAATACATCAAAGCTGACACCATCGACCGCCTTCACTTCACCGACACGGCGGCGCAAAAGTCCTGCGTGGATCGGAAAGTGCATTTTCAGGTCTTTGACCGAAACCAGCGGCTTTTTGGTATCATCAAGCATCGCGTGGCTCTCCGGTGCGGGCGTCAAAGAAACAGGCGGCGTCGTGACCTTCGCCCAGATCATAACGTGGTGGATTTTCCACCGCACAGCGATCAAAGGCCACATCACAGCGGTCACGGAACGGGCATGCGGTGGGCGCGCCGGTCATGATCGGCGGCTGGCCTTCGATAATCGTCAGACGGGCGGACCGTGCCCCATGAATCTTCGGAATCGTCTTCAGCAGGGCGCGTGTGTAGGGGTGCTGCGGGTTGCTGAAGAGCTCTTTCACCGGTGCATGTTCAACCACTTGCCCGCCATACATGACCATCACACGGTCCGCGATCCCCGCGATCACACCCAGATCATGGGTGATCCAGATCACCGCCATCCCCAGCTTGTCGCGCAACTCCTTCATCAGTTCCAGGATTTGCGCCTGTATCGTCACATCGAGTGCTGTCGTCGGCTCATCCGCGATCAGAACCTGCGGATCACAGGCCAAAGCGATGGCGATCATCACACGCTGGCGCATCCCGCCGGAAAACTGGTGAGGGTAGTCATTCAGGCGGCGTCTGGCATCAGGGATACCCACCAGTTCCAACAACTCTTGCGCACGCTCTGCGGCCTGGCGTTTGTTCATACCCATGTGTTTACGCAGCGGTTCCATGATCTGGAACCCGACCTGATAGACAGGATTGAGCGAGGTCATCGGGTCTTGGAACACAAAGCCGATCTTGCCACCGCGGACCGCGCGCAATTGCTCGGGTGTCACGCGCAGCAGGTCCTTGCCATCGAACATAACGGTTCCGCCGCGCACATCAGCCGGTGGCGAGGGCAGCAGGCCCAGCAAAGACATCATCGTCACGGATTTGCCCGAACCGCTCTCGCCGACGACACCCAGCAATTCACCGGGGCGCAGCGAAAAGCTGACATCGTTCACCGCATGAACCTCGCCGCCGCGTGTTTTGAAAACGGTTTTAAGGTCCCGGACATCCAGGACAGGCAGCGCCCCATCGCGCATATGGAACCTCCCACGCGGTTCGATACATTATTATTTGCACCAGATTCTCGTGTGACTGGTTGCGCTAACCACAGACGGTATCATCAAATTGCGCTTCCGCAAGTGATAACCTAATTGCAGACCCCGATTGGACAGGCCACATTAGCGTTGCCTCTGATATGGGCATTTCACGCGATGAGCTGCAGGATTTGCGGCTGATCTTGAAAGGACCGACATGACACAGACCGCCCGAGAACTGATGGATCGCCTTGTTGCATTTCCGACAGTCAGCCGTGAGAGCAATCTTGATCTCATTGTTTTTGTTGAGGAATATCTGGCAAGCTTTGGTGTGAAATCCACCCGCGTGCCCAATGAAGACGGCACAAAAGCCGCACTTTACGCCCATGTGGGTCCGCAGATTGATGGCGGCGTGGTGCTCTCTGGTCATACGGATGTTGTGCCTGTTGACGGGCAGTCATGGGATACCGACCCCTTTAAGGTGACCGAGCGGCAGGGCAGGCTTTACGGGCGGGGTACCTGTGACATGAAAGGGTTTGATGCGCTGGCGCTCTGGGCTGTTCCACTCGCGCTTGAACGCGGGATCAAACGCCCGCTGCAAATCGCGCTGAGCTATGATGAAGAGGTCGGCTGCACAGGTGCGCCACCGATGATCGACCATATGGTCAGCATGGGCCTGCCGCGGGCCGATACGGTTCTGGTGGGCGAGCCGTCGATGATGAAGGTCGTGACAGGCCATAAAGGCGGCATCGGCTACAAGATGCATTTCCGCGGGTTCGAGGTGCATTCCTCGCTTGCCCCCACGGGCGTCAGCGCGATCATGATGGCTGCCAAGCTGATCAACTGGGCCAATGAGGTGAACGCCGAAAACGCCGCCAAAACACCCAGCGATCTGGCGGCGGAATTCGTGCCGCCCTACACAACATTGCATGTCGGCACGATCAGCGGTGGAACGGCGCATAACATCACCGCCAAGGACTGCCATTTCGGTTTCGATTTCCGTATCGTGCCGGGTGAAGATATCGCCGCATGGCAGGCACGCTTTCAGGCCAAACTTGCCGAGCTCGAGGCCGAGATGAAAGCGGTCCGGCCAGAGGCGGGCATCACTGCGGAACAGCACTTTCATGTGCCGGGCCTTGTGCCCGAGCATGAGGGCAAAGCCGAAGCGCTGGTCCGTCAACTTACCGGCGAAAATGCCAGCAATGTCGTCAGCTACGGCACAGAGGCAGGGCAATTTCAGGAACGTGGCTACTCGGCCGTGATCTGTGGCCCCGGCGATATTGCTCAAGCGCACCAACCCAACGAATACATCACCGTCGATCAGTTCCAGCAAGGCGAGGCATTCATGCGCCGCCTTGTGGACATGCTGGCCGAGTAAGACACATAAAGCCAAACCCCAATCGGAGCCCGAGTTATGCCTGTAAAGAATCGCTTTGCCGAACTGCTGCCTGAAATCACCGCATGGCGGCGTGATTTGCATGAACATCCTGAAATCCTGTTCGAAACGCACCGCACCTCTGCCGTCGTCGCCGAAAAGCTCAAAGCGTTCGGTTGCGATGAGATCGTGACAGGCATCGGGCGCACTGGTGTTGTTGGTGTCATCAAGGGCAAATCCAATACTTCGGGCAAAGTTATCGGGTTGCGCGCCGATATGGATGCGCTCCCGATTCACGAACAGACCGGTCTTCCTTATAAATCCAAGACAGACGGCGCGATGCATGCTTGCGGGCATGACGGGCATACGGCGATGCTCTTGGGGGCGGCGAAATACCTGGCCGAAACACGGAATTTCGACGGCACCGTTGTCGTCATTTTCCAGCCAGCAGAAGAAGGTGGCGGCGGCGGTCGTGAGATGTGCGAAGACGGCATGATGGACCGCTGGGGCGTGCAAGAGGTCTACGGCATGCACAACTGGCCCGGTCTTCCCTTGGGCAGCTTCGCGATCAGACCGGGTGCATTCTTTGCCGCAACCGACCAGTTCGATATCACGATCGAAGGCAGAGGCGGTCACGCCGCCAAGCCGCATGAGACCGTGGATAGCACACTTGTTGCAGCTCACGCGGTGACAGCGCTGCAATCCATTGTCAGCCGCAATGCGGATCCTGTGGATCAGATCGTGGTCTCCGTCACGGCGATCGAAAGCTCGTCCAAGGCCTTCAACGTCATCGCTCAGCGGGTGCATATGAAAGGGACGGTGCGCACCATGTCGACGGCGATGCGCGACTTAGCGGAAAAACGGCTCAAAGCCATCGCCGAGGGAACAGCGGCTACGTTCGGTGCAAAGGCCGATGTGACCTATTACCGTGGTTATCCGGTCATGGTGAACCACGAAGAACAAACAGAATTTGCCGCCGAAGTGGCCAAGTCGGTCTCGGGCGCATGTGCCGATGCGCCATTGGTTATGGGCGGCGAGGATTTTGCATTCATGCTCGAAGAAAGGCCCGGTGCGTATATTCTGGTCGGCAACGGCGATACCGCCGCAGTGCATCATCCTGAATACAACTTCAACGATGACGCCATACCGGCAGGGTGCTCATGGTGGGCGGAAATCGTGGAACAACGGATGCCCGCAGCCTGATGTGGGAAGAACGCTATAGCGCCAGCGGCGGTTATCTTTTTGGCACAGAACCTGCAGCGGTTCTGGCCGAAAACCCTTGGGTGATCCGTGATGGTGCCTCGGCACTTTGCGTGGCGGACGGGGAAGGGCGCAACAGTGTCCACCTTGCCCGTCACGGGATGCAAGTGACGGCGTTTGATCCGTCGCCTACGGCGATCGGACGTGCAGGGAAACTTGCGGCAGATGCGGGTGTGTCCGTCGATGCCCGTGTGTCCGACTGGGACGCATGGGACTGGTCACTGCAATACGACATGGTCGTGGCGATCTTTATCCAATTCGCCGACCCCGCGTTTCGTGCCCGCCAGTTCAGCAATATGCAGTCCGCGCTGCGCAGTGGCGGGCGTATGTTGCTTCACGGCTATAGGCCCGAACAAATCGGACGCGGGACCGGTGGGCCGCCATTTATCGAAAATATGTACACAGAGGCGCTTTTGCGCGAAGCTTTTGCCGGGTGGGACATTGAACGCTGTGCTGTCTATGAGCGCGACCAACGATCCGGCAGTGCGCATGTGGGGCTAGCGGCTCTGATCGATTTCGTCGCGCGCAAACCGTAAGGTGGATTGAAATCCACCTTACCTAGCCACCCGTATGCGACATATGCCGGCTGACCTGCCCATCGACCTTTTGGCGTGAATAATCAAAGTCGTGGCCCTTGGGTTTGAGCGCAATCGCGGCACGGATCGCGTTTTCCAGATCGACATCAGCCTCTGACGCCCGCAATGGCGCGCGCAGATCGGAATGCCCTTCCTGACCCAGACAGGTGTAAATCTCACCGGTGCAGGTAATCCGCACGCGGTTGCAGCTTTCGCAGAAATTATGGCTGAGCGGTGTGATAAAGCCGATCTTCTGACCGGTGTTTTCCACACGTACGTAGCGCGCCGGACCGCCTGTTTTCTCCGGCAGGTCTGTCAGTTCCGAGCGTTCCGCCAACCGTACACGCAGATCTTTGAGTGACCAATACTGCCCAAAGCGGTCTTCATTGCCCAAATCGCCCATCGGCATGACCTCGATAAACGTCAGGTCCATATCGCGGGACGCGCACCAATCAGTCAACGTTTCCAGCTCATCCTCGTTAAAGCCCTTGAGCGCCACAGTATTGATCTTGACCCGTAAGC
>CAYZKE010000084.1:0-9923 GCA_964478505.1 uncultured Loktanella sp. | reverse complement strand
TGGGTGTCGATAAAGCCGGGCATCACGATCTTGCCTGCGGCGTCGATCACATGGGCGTCCGAAGCTTCAATGTTCGCGCCAACCTCAAGGATTTTGGTGCCCTCGATCAGCACGTCACCTTTCGGAAAGTTGCCGACACGGTCATCGACGGACATGACCACGCCACCCTTGATCAAGATGCGCGTTCCCCTCTCGCCCGAAAGTTCCGGCAGGGGTGCAGCGCTGATCTTTGTGGTTGCTGCCTGCGCGGCCGTGACGCCTGATTGGCTGTCAGCAGGGGCCGACAGAAAGGGCGCGCCGCCGGGGCAAAGCGACTTGGGTGTTGCGGGGCTACATAGTCTGCACATGGTCTGTCTCCTCCCAGAAACGTTGAATTAGCCGCCGAGGACCGACCGAAGGGTCGGATAGCGGGTCAGTTGATGCGAAATATGCGATGCCGTTCGCTGCAGAGCAGGCAGGCGATCTTTCACCAGTTGATCGGGCGTGACCAGTCCGGTGTAGCCCGATGTGTTGAGTGCCGCGATTGTAGTGCCATCCGCATCACGGATCGGCACCGCAAGCGCGGTAATGCCATAGTCGAGCTGGTCCACTGTGGTGGCATAGCCTTCACGCCTTGCCTCCATGATCGCAGCGCGAAGTTCCTCCGGCGCGGTGCATGTCTTTGATGTCAGCTTCTTGGGCGTGACCTGCTGCAAATAGTTTTCGAGTGCGTCATCCGGCAGGCCAGCCAGCAGCACGCGCCCCATCGAGGTCGCATAGGCCGGATAGCGCGCGCCTGTCACCGCCGTGGCGCGGCGTGCGCGTTGCACACTGGCATGGGCGACATAGATGACGTCCTCGCCATCCAGCGAACCAACAGATGAGGCATCGCCGAACTCCTCCACGATGCCACGCAGGTCTTCTTCCAGGATTTCATCAATCCGCGCGGAAAAGTAAAAGGCCGAACCCAGTGCCATCAGCTTCGGGCGCAGGTGGAACATCTTGTCCCGGCGACCGACATAACCCAATGTCTCCAACGTCATCAGTGACCGGCGGGCGGCAGCCGGGCTGAGCCCTACACGCCGCGCTACCATAGAGAGGGTCATCTCGGGGTGTGCTGCGTCGAAAGCCTCAAGGATTGCGATTCCCTTGGCCAAGGCTTCGACGAACTCCGCCGGTTTGTCGCGCTGCTCCTTCAAGTTCAGCCCTCTGGGGCCAGAGTGAAGTCAAAAGTGCAAACGGCGTCAGGGGTCTTTTCAAGATTATATCCCAATGCCGCGATGTCCTTGGCCTTCGCGGGCGCAAGTTTCGCGATGAGCGACTTGCGCACACCAAAGACCGCGTCATTGTCGAGGTATTCCATGTTCTCGAAGAAGACCTCGGTGGTGATCGAACTCATCCCGGGGGCGCGCACGATGTAGTGCAGGTGCGCAGGACGCCATGCGTGACGGTCGCCCGCGCGCAGCAGGTCACCGACAGGGCCGTCATAGGGCACGGTGTAGGGTTTGGGCATCACGGTGGTGTAGTAGAAATGGCCGTTTTCGTCGGCTTCGAACACGCCGCGCAGGTCGAATTTGTCCTGCCCTTGTTCCTGTTCCTGAATGGGATAAGTGCCCGCTGCATCGGCCTGCCACGTGTCGATGATCGCACCGGGCAGCGGGTTGTGCAGCGTGTCTGTCACCTTGCCATGGACAAGGACGGAGACGCCCTCGCGTTCGTCAGAAAGATCCCCGCCCAGCGTTTTGCGCGGCGCATCATCCAGATAGAAAGGCCCGAGGTTCGACCCTTCGGTGGCGCCCCCTTTGGAGTTGATCATATCGACCAGCGCCGAGAACCCCAGAACGTCCGATAGCAGGATGAATTCATGCCGTTCCGGCGTGGAAATCTGCCCGCAATCATAAAGGAAATTCAGCACACGCATCCATTCGTCATGAGTGATCTGGTTCTCGCGTGTGAAGTCGTGGAGGTGGTCCAGAAGGCCGTGCAGCAGTTGTTCGAACCGGCTCCCCTCTTCGGTTTTGAAAGTTTTCTTCACCGCTTCAGTGATAGTGAACTGATTGATATCGCGCATGTATTTCCTCCCGCATACGCTGCCGCCCGTCGGGCCGCGACAATTTGACTTGACGAAAAGCTAGTGCGATACATACTTTTCGACAAGAGCAAAAATTTTCGTTATGCGAAAAATGGGAAAAACATGCGTATTGGAAAACAAGACCAGTCCTTCACTGCCATCGCCACATCGGACGCAGAAAGTGTCACGGTGCGGGGGCACGACCTCTGCGATGATTTGATCGGCAAGATCAATTTTACCGACTATTTCTGGCTGCTGGTGCTGGGTGAAAAACCCAGCGAGGCACAGCGGGACATGATGGATGCCTGCCTTGTCGCCATTGCCGAACATGGGCTTGTCCCGTCGGTGCAGGCGGCCCGCATGACACTTGCCGCAGGACCGGACGCGTGGCAGGGCGCGATGGCTGCGGGCTTGTTGGGTATGGGCAGCGTCGTTGCCGGTAGCTCGGAAAGTGCCGGACGCTATCTGGCCGAGGTTCTGGCCAAGGCAGAAGCGGACGGCACCGATCTGGAAACCGCCGTCATCGCAAGCCTGAAAGAGCACAAGGCGCAGCGCAAGAAAGTTGCCGGTCTGGGGCATCCTCAGCACAGCGCCGGTGATCCACGCGCCGACCGCCTGCTGGCCATCGCAGACGAGTTGGGCGTTTCGGGCAAATACATTGAAACCCTGCGCCTTCTGGGCAAGCACGCTTCGGATATCATCGAGCGTCCGCTGCCGATCAATGTTTCAGGTGCGATCCCGGCCTGTATTCTGGACGCAGGTTGGCCGATTGACGCGATCAAGGCTGTGCCGCTGCTGGCGCGCACGGCGGGTCTGTCGGCGCATCTTTTCGAAGAGGCACAGCGCTCGATCGGGTTCATCATGTCCCACAAGGCGGACCTTGCCATCGACTATGACGGCAAGCCCTCGTCCCGACCTTCAACAGCGGCGGAGTAACCAATGGTACAGATTCTCAAAGATATTCGCGTGGTCGAGCTTGGGACCTACATCACCGGGCCAGCCGCCGGTATGCATCTGGCGGACCTTGGTGCCGATGTCATCAAGGTCGAACGGCCCGGCACCGGTGATCCGTTTCGCGCGTTCAAGGGCGGGCTTTATTCGCCGCATTATCAGACCTACAACCGCAACAAGCGTTCGATCGCGCTGGACACCAAAAAGCCCGAAGATCTGGCCACACTGCATGATCTGGTGGCGACCGCAGATGTGTTCATCCAGAACTTCCGTCCCGGCGTCGCAGAAAAGCTGGGTGCCGGTGAAGAGGAGTTGCGGAAAATCCGCCCTGACCTCATTTATTGTGCGATTTCGGGGTTTGGCACATCGGGTCCCTCGCGTGATCGCCCTGCCTATGACACCGTAGCGCAAGCGGCCAGTGGCTATCTGCGCCTGCTGACGCCACCGACCAATCCCCGCGTGATCGGGCCAGCGATTGCGGATGCGGTCACCGGTCAATATGCGGCAATGGGCATCATGGCGGCCCTTCTGGAACGCGCGAAGACGGGCAAGGGCCGTCGTCTGGACATTTCGATGCTTGAAGCGATGTGCCACTTCAATCTGGACAGTTTCACCCATTACTATTCCGTTGATGAAGTGATGGGCCCGCTCTCGCGTCCTGTTGTCTCGCAGTCTTACACCTTCGCGTGCAAGGACGGAAAATGGGTTGCGATCCACATGTCCTCGCCCACGAAGTTCTGGGAAGGCATGCTGGCTGCAACAGGGCAAGAGCAGTTGAAAGATGACCCCCGCTTTGCCGAACGCATGGAGCGGATCAAGCATCAGGACGACCTGATCGAGATCTTGACACCTGTCTTCCTGCAAAAGACCCGCGATGCGTGGTGTGATCTGCTATTGGAAAACGAAGTGCCGCATTCGCCCGCCTACGATTCGAATGAGGCGTTGGAAGATCCGCAGGCGCAGCATTTGAACATCAAGATCGCGGCACCTTCGGCCGAGTTGGGAACATTCACGACTGTGCGTGCGCCCTACAATTTCGACGGATCGCCAGAGTTGAACGTGCTTGCGCCGCCGCTGCTGGATGAACACGGCGCGGAAATTCGTGCAGAACTCAGCCAGCGCAAAGCCGGATGATACAATATTGCGGGGGCCAAAGTACCCTCCGCGATGACCTTCCCGGATGGCGTGCGCGCTGTCCGTTCTTTTGTTTCTGTCGCAACGGCACTTGCCGTAATCTCCCCCCTTTCGCCCGCCCCATACTGTGACGCGCGGCCATTGACCCAAAGGAGCACACATGCCCGATATCCTGCTTGTTCCCGGAAGTTTGCGCGAAGCATCATCCGCCCGTGCCACCGCCCGCGCCATTGGCGCGCGGCTGGAGGGGCGTGCGACCTCTAGAATCGCGGATATTGGCAAGCTGCCGCACTACAACGCCGACCTTGCCGATGATCCGAATGTTGCGGCATTCGTAGCCGAGGTTGATGCGGCCGACGGTGTGTTCTTTGTGACCCCTGAATACAACTACAGCATTCCCGGCGTGCTAAAGAACGCCATCGACTGGGCGTCGCGCCCTGCCTACCACTCGGTTTTTAAAGGTAAGCCATGCTTTGTCGTCAGCGTCTCGGGCGGAGCTTTGGGCGGGGTGCGGGCGCAAGCGCATCTGAAATATATCCTGAACGGGATGCTGGCAAAGGTGCACAACGGCAAGGAAATTGTCATTCCGCAGGCAAACGCGAAGGTGTCGGACGGAATGCTGGTGGATGAGGATATCCTCGGGTTTGCCGATACTGAGATTGTGCCATTCCTCAAAAGCCTGTGAAACGGCGGTCACGTTGCAAACTCCAGTCATCCAGTGATAACCCGCAGATCAAAACAGCTCATCTGCATTGCCGCTACCACGCGGCATGCCAGAGAATCTGCGTCGTGGCATTAGCAGAAATTGGTGTTGTATGAAGCGAAGTTCCGCTTTGGGCCGTACATGTAGCACAGCCCATACGCTGATATTTCAATAGCTTCCGCGATTGCCAAGGCGTCTTCGTGTTCAACGCGAAGATATCGCACTGTACTGTCCATCTTGGTGTGACCCATCAGAAGCTGAACGGCACGCAGGTTACCCGTCTTCTTATCAATCTGGGTGACCTTTGTGCGTCGCATTGAATGGGTTCCGTAAACAGTTACCTCCAGCCCAATCGACGCCACCCAGTCCGGCACGATACGGGCTTATTGGCGTGTTGAGATGTGAAGGCGCTCGTGAAAGCGCCCCGGCAAGAGAAATTCGGACCCGATCATCAATGGGTCTTTCATCCACGCCGCGACTGATCCCCGCGCGCCATCCGAGATTTTAAACCGAACCGGTTTTTGGGTTATGCTTTGCAGAACGGATGCGCGGGCTTTGATCTGCCCTGACGCCATGACATCCACGCATTTCATCCAGACCAGGTCGCAACCGCGCAACTTGCTGCCGCGGCCATATTGAATAAAGCCAGATCGCGATGGTTTTCGGCCAATTGCTTCGGACGCGGATGGACCAGACATGTGTGGGTTTCAGCGGGAGCTTTTGACCGACGTTCCGACCTTTGTTCTAAGCGGGACGATGTGCGCGAATGGCCGGTGAATTTGGTATATGCATGATAGATCCTCAGATCCACCATTCCCCCACAGCGACAACCAGACGTAGACAGCGCGGTATATCAAAAGATGTGCAAGAGCAGCCAACAGAAGGAACGAGCCCAAACCACTTGATGCTGCTGTTCCGACGAATGTCTGCTTTGCCAAGATTTCTCAGTCAGATATCGATGATTGCTTTTGTAATCGCCTGCCATTGGTCGCGCGACACCGCTTGGGGGCTCGCAAGCAGCCAGTAACTCTCGTGATAGGAAAGAGAC
Organism: uncultured Loktanella sp.; assembly: GCA_964478505.1. Classification (GTDB taxonomy): domain Bacteria; phylum Pseudomonadota; class Alphaproteobacteria; order Rhodobacterales; family Rhodobacteraceae; genus Yoonia. The sequence continues at coordinate 4,037 of CAYZKE010000084.1, read as the reverse complement.
GCGGGATGCAGGCGGACTAACGCACCCGTTGCTAACGCCTCCGCGCACAAAGGCAGCGATGCCAGAAAGACGCCCAGCCCCGCCTTGGCCGCGCCAAGTGCCGACAGATGTGTGTCAAATCGCAGGTCGGGCAATGGCGTCGTTGGGATACCGAACTCTGCTGCCCAAGCATGCCAGCCGGGTCGCTGACCTGCGCAGGCGATGCGTGGCCACGCCGTCCAATGCTCCGAGCGGGCAGCCAGAGAGGGAACGGCCACTGGGGAGATTTCTTCGGCATAGAGCCGGGCGCGATAGGGGTGCGGCCAGTCACCTGTTCCATAGCGGATGCGGATGACGTCGTCCTGCGGGGCGTCATGTGTTCCGACAACCATCGACTGAATCGAGATTTCGGCTTTCGTGAGGGTTTGCAGACGACCCAACCTTGGGAGCAACCACTGGTCGATGACAGTTTGGCTGGCGGATAGCGTCAGGCGTCGATGTCTGGTGCCGAAGACCGCCTCGGTGCTGTCGCGCAACCCCTCCAGCGCAAGGCGGACATGGGGCAACCACGCTTCGCCCTCGACGGTCAGCGAGATGGCCCGCGCCCGACGGAGGAACAGGGGTGTACCGAGATGTTTCTCCAACTGCCCGATCCGCTGACTGACCGCTGCCTGGGTCAATCCGATGTCTTCGGCGGCGGCGGTAAAGCTGCCGAGCCGCGCCGCCGCCTCGAAAGCGCGGATCCATTCGAGCGGTGGAAGGCGATCCCTTTTCATAAGGCAAACGATCTCTCAGGCCATATATTCCTGATTTGTATTTATCTGTTGAGCTTGAGAAACTCCAGCCAAGTCTAAATCAATCCTTGAAGGATTCTTATGCCGTCAGTTGCACTCGATCCGTCCGGAACCTTTCTGACCCTTGAAACGGCCACTGGCCCGCACCGTTTTCATGCGATCTGGCTGCGGGACAATGCGCAGGACGCGCAAACACGCGCTGCCGGGAACGGGCAGCGATTGGTTGCCTTGCGCGACATCCCAGCCGAGACCCGTATTGCGGCGGCCGAGATCACCTCGGACGGCGCGCTTCATGTCCGGTTTGTGCCGGAGGACAAGACCGTTCACTTCGATCCTGCTTGGCTTGCAGCGCATGCCTATGACCGGCAGGCAGGATCAGTTGCGCGGGGCTCGCTGCCTGATGGGATTGAGCCTTGGGATGCGGGGTTGATGGAGGCTGTGCCGTGCGGCGACTTTGCCCAGTTGCAACAAGGCGGTGCCCCTTTACGCGACTGGCTGGGGCAGATTGTCCGCTATGGTTTTGCCAAGGTCGCGAACGCACCGGTCGAACCGGGAGCGCTGTTCCGGATCGTCGATCTGTTCGGCTATGTGCGCGAAACGAACTATGGCCGCCACTTCGAGGTAAGGACCGAGGTTAACCCGACAAACCTCGCCTTCACCGGCCTTGGGCTTCAGGCGCATACCGACAATCCCTATCGCGACCCCGTTCCAACGATTCAGATTCTCTACTGCCTCGAAAGCTCTGCTGCGGGGGGCGAGAACATGGTGGTCGACGGGTTTGCCGCAGCACTGCGCCTGCGCAAGGAAAATCCAGAGGGGTTCGACCTGCTGGCCGATCATTGCGCGCGGTTCGAATATGCGGGTGAGGCGGGCGTTTGTCTGACTTCGCGTCGCCCGATGATCGAGCTGGCGCCTGACGGTGAACTGATTGGTATCCGCTTCAACAACCGCTCTGTCTCCGCAGTGACGGATGTGCCTTTCGACAAGATGGAGGCCTATTACGCAGCCTACCGCCGTCTGGGCGAGATCATTGACGACACGGCCATGGAGGTGACTTTCCGATTGAAGCCCGGCGAGGCCTTTGTCGTTGACAACACGCGTGTGCTGCACGCGCGCAAGGCCTATTCCGGTGAGGGGACGCGCTGGCTGCAAGGCTGCTACGCTGACAAGGACGGGTTGCGTTCCGCCTATGACGCGATGTGCCGTGAGCGCGCGCTGGAGGCTGCGGAATGAGGCCCGATATCAACACTCTGACCGCTGAGACCATTGTCGCCTTCATCGGCTCGATCTTCGATCGGCGCGGCGGTGAGGAATACCTGGGCGAGCCCGTGACAATGGGCGAACACATGCTGCAGGGCGCGACGATCGCCGAGCGCAACGGCCAGCCCGAAGAAATCATCGTCGGCGCGCTGCTGCACGACATCGGCCATTTCACAAGCGAGTTTGGCACTTTCACGATGGATGACACCGAGGACCGCCATCACGAGGACGCAGGCGCCAAGGTGCTCGAGCAGTTCTTTCCGTCGGTCGTGACCGACTGCTGCCGCTACCACGTCGCGGCAAAGCGTTACCTCTGCGCGACCCGCCCCGAGTATTTCAAGCGCCTGTCCGAGGCCTCGATCCATTCGTTGAACCTGCAGGGCGGCCCGATGTCGCCCGAGGAAGTGGCCGAGTTCGAGAAGAACCCGAACCTCAAGGAGATCATCGCCGTTCGATATCTTGACGAGGCAGGGAAGGTCGCGGGGATGGACACACCCGACTTTTGGCACTTCGCGCCGATGGTGCAGCGGATGGTCGACAAGCATTTGACCGGCGCCTGATCGCACAAGTCGCTCGATCGTGTCGGGCTAGTAGTGAAGGAACGGTAATTCCTAGCCAACGTCTGAAAACTTCGGGCTCCCTAGCCAGACATGCCTAGTACACCGGAAGTATCCGAGTATTTCTGGCATGTTCCTCATTTCGAACATTGAACCACTTGCCGCGAAACGACGCTTTGATCCGTAGAGCCGTAATCGACACCAGCAGAATGCTGCGCCGACTATCAACGTCCGGTTTAGGGAAGCTGCATCGCCGCGACGATGACCGCCATGGACGGCGGCTTTGGGCCGTTCCTATCAGTCCAAGGCACCTTTCAGGCGTGAATTCTGTGATCGATCTAACGGCAGCAGTGAGTCCACCTTGACGGATGTTGCGCCGCAAACGAATGGCCGCTAGGCGTCTTTGTATTAAGACTGGCCGAACTTCGCCGGTATCTAGGAAATGCGGCACCACTGATCCAGTTTTGTGATCTGAGTGCCAGTCGCGTTGCCTTATTCAAATATGCCATGCAATAGTCCAAAGTAACTTTTTCCGAATAGTGCGTTCAGTGGAGAATTTAGCGAGATGGCAGACAACGACAGTGACAACCCAGCCACCGAAGGCAATCAGACCCTCACAGGAACCGGAGCGGATGACCAGCTTTCCGGCGGGCTCGGTGATGATGTCATCACGGGTGGTGGCGGTGACGATGTTCTGCGTGGTGACGGTCCAATTGAAGGCTCTTGGCACTATGAAACTTTCGATCGCAATTTTACCTCTGCGAATGGGCAAGCTTTTGACTTTGGAGGTGACGCAAGCGAGCGTACAGGATCGGGCTATGTCACCGACTTTGACGAATCCAATTTAACAAACACCATTCGCGGAACGACCGGAGACCCAAGCGATTTCGGGGTTATTTACACCAGTACGCTGAATATTACCGACAGTGGCGTTTATACGTTCGCGACCAATTCCGACGACGGTTCGACAATCCAGATATTCGATAGCGCAGGCAATCCCGTCACTTTCACACAGGGCGGGACAACAGCCGACTACATGAACAATGACTTTCACCAGCCAGCCACGACAAGGTCCGGTCAAGTCACGCTCGATAGTAGTGAAACCTATACGATCCAGGTGCGCTATTGGGAAAACCAGGGCCAAGACGTTCTTCAGGTTACAGTCGATCCGCCCGGGCCGACGGGACCAGTGGACATAAACGACAGTGGTCTGGTGGGTGTGCCCCCTGCCCCTGATTATTCGACAACGGGCGTTCCGGCTGGCGTTGAGGGTGATGACATCATCAGCGGCGGTGCGGGAAATGACACCATTTCGGGCGATGGTGGCAACGACACGCTGAGCGGTGACGAGGGTAACGACACCATTGATGGCGGCACGGGCGATGACACCATCAGCGGTGGCACGGGCGAAGATACCATTGATGGCGGCGCAGGTGCTGACACGATC
>CAYZKE010000083.1:7927-9938 GCA_964478505.1 uncultured Loktanella sp. | reverse complement strand
CACCATTGTGGCCGCAGAGGGGAATGTCAGATCGGCGGTTGACGTGGCCAGAACGATGGCGTCGATATCGTTCCCGTCCATACCGGCCATCGCGAGTGCGGCTTTCGCGGCTTTGATCGCAAGGTCGGATGTGGTTTCACCTTCGGCGGCGAAATGGCGACGTTCGATGCCGGAACGGGTCTTGATCCATTCGTCCGTGGTATCGAGTGTTGCTTCGAATTCAGCGTTCAGAACCACACGTTCGGGAAGGTAATGACCAACCCCTTTGACCACTGCGCGACGCACCATGTTTATTTGCCCGTTTTTATCTTGGAACCGTCGGTTCCGCTTGCCGTGCTTGCATCTTGGGCAAGCGAGGCAGCGGACGCAACCCTTGCTGCGAGTTTATCTGAAAAACCGCTTTGGGCGAGCCGGTAGGCCAGATGAAGCGCGGCTGCGACACCGGTTTCGTCGGCAGAGCCGTGGCTCTTGATCACCGTCTGGTTCAGCCCCAGAAACACGCCGCCGTTCACGCGGCGCGGATCAATCCGTTTACGCAAGCTGCGCAAAGAACCACCCGCAAGCAGTGCGCCCAGCATAGACCACGGGTTCTTCATCAAGGCACCGCGCAGCAGCTCGCTGATCAGTGTGGCGGTGCCCTCGCCGGTCTTCAACGCGACGTTGCCGGTGAAACCATCGGTGACGATCACATCGACTTTGTTGGAGGGCAGATCGCCCCCTTCGACAAACCCAACATATTCAAAGTCACCGATTATTGCAGCGTTTCCAATAAGTTCATGGGCGACCTTCAACTCAGCACGGCCTTTGTGCTCTTCGGTGCCAACATTCAAAAGCCCCACACGAGGGCGCGTGATATCGAGACCGTTGCGCGCATAAGAGGCCCCCATGAGCGCATAGGTCAGCAGGTCATCCTGATCGGCGCGGATGTCGGCGCCTGCGTCCAACATTACGTTGAACCCTGACGGATTGCGCGACGGCCACAGGCAGGCGATGGCAGGGCGGTTGACGCCCTCGGCCTTGCGCAGGCGCAGCATGGACATCGCCATCAGACCGCCTGTGTTGCCGCAACTGACCGCAACGGCGGCCTCGCGGTTGCGTACCGCCTCAATTGCCGACCACATGGAGGTGTTCTTACCATGGCGCAGCACATGGCTGGGCTTGTCGGTCATCATCACCACGTCAGCGGCATCATGGATCGTCACGCGTTCTGCGATGCCGTGCTTGTCGACAAGCGGGGTAAGTTCTTGCTTGGGCCCGTGCAAAATCGCAGAGGCGCCGGATTGCTTGCCCATAAACTTGGCAAGGCCCGCAACAACCGTTGCAGGCCCTTTGTCGCCGCCCATGGCGTCGACGGAAAGCACGTGGCTCGCAGCATGCCCCTGTGTCGGAGCGGTGTCCGTCTGGGGTGTTGTCATGCCACTTTGCCTTTATGCGACGTTAAGCAGCGTCGTCGTCGAGATCGATTTCTGTGGTGTCTGCGATCACTTCACGTGTCGCATAGTGGCCACAGGAAGGGCACACGTGATGTGGGCGCTTCAGCTCACCACAGTTGTCACACTCGTTCGGGTTCGCCGCGACGAGTGAATCGTGTGCACGCCGGTTGTTGCGGCGGGATTTGGATACTTTATTCTGCTGGACAGCCATGTCTCAACCCTATGGTTTAAAGGGCCGCGGCCCTGATTTCTGTGCGTCTGCGCGGGGTCCTACGCCATTGTGGCAGCCCTGTCGAGACACGATGTCAAAGAGGCCGCGAACATACTGCGATTCCTCTATAGTGCAACCCTTTTTCGCCAAGGGAGGGGACGCTATTTTTCCTCTTTCTTTTCAAGACTTTCCCGCAACGCACCAAGGCCTGCAAACGGCTTGGCATCATCGTCGCTCATTGGGGTCTGGCCCGGTTCGGTGAATACCGCATCCGTCAGATCGGCATCGGGTTTGCGCGGATAAAGCGGCAAAGCCAGCGCCAGTGCTTCGATCATCACCTGCGCTAGGTCGAGCGTTTCCGGCAAAT
>CAYZKE010000083.1:0-7917 GCA_964478505.1 uncultured Loktanella sp. | reverse complement strand
TCCACAGGCATTTCGATCTCGGTGGCTTCAATCTCGGGCAGTTCTGCCATGTAGTGCCGCACAAGCGGCTCATCTATGCGGGTGGTGACCGGATCAAGCGTGACCACGCAGGATTGCACCACAGTCGCACCCAGTTCGCCGTTCAGGACCCAGTCCTTGCGATCTTGCGGTGTCAGTGTGCCGGCAAAGCGCAGTTTCTTGATCCCGACAATGCCGAGTTCCTCTGCAATCGCCATGCGTTCCTGTGCCGTCGGCACCAGTTCAAAGGGTGTTGGTTTGCGCGTTGCCAGATCTGCCAAACGCAGATGTGACGTGGGTATGTTGGTCATAACTGCTTTCGATTCTTGAACAGGGGCGGGGTGTACTGTATCGGGGATAAAAGGCGCACGGCGCCAAGGCAAGAGGCGACAGGTATGAGTGCGATGACAGGTAAACTGCGCAAAACAATCAAGGCCGCAGGATTCGTGTCCGTGTTTGCAATCGTGGCCGGCTGTAGCCCGATGGACCGCTATCACGGCTTTATCCCGCCCGCAGAAGAGCTTGCGACAGTGAATGTCGGCAGCACAACCAAGGACGAGGTGATCGCCCTTTTCGGCCCGCCTGTGTCTGACCGCGCCTTGCAGAACAACACGATCTACTATGCCTCCAGCCAGTTCGAAATTTTCGGACCCTTCGCACCGGAAGAAGTGGACCGACAGGTTCTGGCGATTGATTTTGACGCGGGCGACCGCGTGCGCAATATCTCGCGCTACACGCTCGAAGATGGCCGCGTGGTGGTGCTTGACCGTCGGGTGACTGAGGATGGCATCAACGACATTACCTTCCTCAGCCAGCTGTTGGGATCGTTCGGCCGCATTGACGCCGGGCAGTTCTTGGGTGACGAGCCATAAGGCGCACTTAGGCAATTACAATCACTTGTCATGCCCGCTGGTTTGGTCAGGAGGCTGCCGCCACAGACGCCTGCACCTTGAAGTGACAGATCAGGTTGCCCATATTTCTACCTGAAGTAGAGTAGGGGAATCGATGCAGAATTCACTTTTCCTAGGTGGTGTTGTTTGCGCGTTTTTCATCGCGGCACCTGTTGCCAGCGATGCGGACACAATTGCACCAGATATTCCAAATGGATTATTTGCTCCGCTCACGATCATTGAAGATCACCCTCAATGCAATGGTCCCGGGCAAACCGCGTTTAAAATGGAATTCGAGACTGGCGAAGTGTCCTATACGGCGCAGCATGTGCAGTCTTTGCGGGAGGCTAGCATATCATCGGATGGTGTCATCCTAGAGGAAGAAGCAAGATGCTTCGTAGGTCACAGGTCTGGCACTGAACTCAGACAGGTCGAAGTCAGCTGCAACGGCGGCGAATTGCAGCGTTCGCCTTTCGATGCACGCAATCTTTCTCAGACGTCCATCTCGATCTCTGGAACATTTACTGCGTGTCACTCACCTTTCGCATTCGAGATCATGGACAGTAGTTGGCGTGCGAAAATCAATGAACCGAAGGGGCCGTCTGAAGTGACGGGCACTGTCTTTCAAAACCCAGTCGAGGGCTGCGAGAATGCTGTGCAGGTGCTTGAGCCACGCTTGTATCTGAGATACGTTCAGACGACGTCGTCGGGCATACCCTTGGGTATTGAGCGCAGGTTTCCGTATGATGATGTGGATGTTGTTTCGCCTGCTTCGCCTACTTTTTTCAGGCTGATTTTCAATGATATTCCCGTACTTCTGAATGACAATAACGCCCCGTTTGCCACTGTCGACACTCAGGTTTTTCTGTTTCCAACCGATCAGGGCGTGGCGCGTTGTCCGGCTGGCCTGTGTACACTCCCGCGGTTTGAAACGAACATGTCGAATGTGTCGCGGCATGCGCGCAAATGCCCATAGCGACGCATAGTGACTATTCTTCGGGTTCAAACTCCAGCGCGACCCCGTTGATACAGTAGCGCAGACCGGTTGGCTGTGGTCCGTCGGGGAACACGTGGCCCAGATGCGCGTCGCAGCGGTTACAGTGCACCTCTGTGCGCTTCATGAAAAAGCTGCGGTCGACACTTTCGCCAACCATTTCGGAGTCAATAGGTTGATAGAACGAAGGCCAGCCTGTGCCGCTTTCGAATTTGGCCGCCTGTTCAAAGAGTGGCGCGCCACAGCAAACACACATGTACGTGCCCGGACTTTTCGGGAAATCCTCATGCGTGCCGGCGCGTTCCGTGCCATGCTTGCGCGTGACCTTATAGGCCATATCTGACAGTTGCGCGCGCCATTCGGCATCAGATTTGACGACTTTATCCATGGTTTCCCCATTCCTTTCGTAACCTATCTGTCGTTAACTTAGGCCTGTAACGGTAGTTCGCCAAGGCAGGCCCAGATGACAATTTCGTTTCAGGACGGACGATATGCGGCACGGTTGGCCAGAACCGGTGCTGATCTCGCCGCCTGTCAACGCTTGCGGCATCAGTGCTTTTTTGGCGGCAAGGGGCAGGACCGCGATGCTTATGATCCGATCTGTGCCCATGTGATGGTCGAGGATCAGGCGGGTCGTCTGGTCGCGACAGCGCGCCTGCTCGAGATCACGTCAGGGGCTGAGATCGGCAAATGCTATGCGGCGGGGTATTATGATCTATCGGGGCTTGCGACCTGCGACGCCCCTATGATCGAGGTTGGCCGCTTTTGTATTGCCGCTGATGCGCGTGATGCGGATGTTTTGCGCGTTGCCTGGGGGGCGTTGACCGGGCTGGTGGATGCGCGCGGTATCGCGGTCCTGTTCGGCTGTACCAGTTTTGCAGGCACCGATCCCGCGCCATACGGGCGGGCGTTTCAACGACTTGCCGCGCGTCATCTGGGGCCTGAAACCTTGCGCCCCCGCCCGAAAGCCGCCGAGGTTGTGCGCTTTGCTGATATCCCGTGCCATGGCCCCGTGCCGATGCCGCCGCTTTTGCGCACCTATCTGGCCATGGGCGGCTGGGTCTGTGACCACGCGGTGATCGACCGCACCATGCAAACCTTGCATGTTTTCACCTGTCTTGAGGTCGCGTCGGTGCCGCCTGCACGTGCCGCGGCACTGAGGGCCCTTGCGCAGACAGCATCTCTGCCATAGCAGGCGGATATGGCTAGAGCACCCTTACTCCAACTCTCTGAAATCGCGCTGACCTTCGGCGGCGATCCTGTATTCGAAGACCTGTCCCTGGTCGTCCAACCCGGTGACCGTGTGGCGCTGGTGGGGCGCAACGGATCGGGCAAATCCACCTTGATGAAGGTGATGGCGGGCCTTGTCCTGCCCGACAGTGGCGCGCGTACCGCTGCCCCGGGTGTGCAGGTCGGCTATATGGAGCAGGACCCGACGATGGCGGGTTTTGCCACCTTGGGCGATTATGCCGCCAGCGGGCTGGATATTGATGAGGCCTATAAGGTCGACATGGTGGCCGAGGGGCTGAAATTCGATCCCGCAGGTGATGTGAATACCGCCTCGGGCGGGGAACGGCGCCGCGCAGCCTTGGCCAAACTGATGGCCGAAGCGCCCGAATTGATGCTGCTGGACGAGCCGACAAACCATCTGGATATCGAAGCAATTGCCTGGCTCGAAAATGAACTCAAATCCACCCGCGCGGGATTCGTACTGATCAGCCACGACCGTGCGTTTCTGCGTGCGCTGACGCGTGCGACGCTGTGGATTGACCGCGGGCAGGTGCGGCGCGCCGAAGAGGGTTTCGAGAATTTCGAAGCGTGGCGCGATAAAATCTGGGAAGAGGAAGACCAGCAGCGTCATAAGCTGAACCGCAAGATCAAGGCCGAGGCGCGTTGGGCCGTGGAAGGCATTTCTGCCCGCCGCAAGCGCAATCAGGGCCGCGTGCGGGCCTTGCAGGAATTGCGCGCCGAACGTGCCGCACAGATCACACGGCAGGGCACAGCGGCGATGGCCTTTGACGGTGGGTCGACCTCTGGCAAGAAGGTGGTTGAGGCCTTCGGGCTGAGCAAAGCTTTTGATGGCAAGAACATTGTCCGCAATTTCGATCTGACCGTGCAGCGCGGCGACCGCATTGCCTTTGTGGGGCCAAACGGTGTGGGTAAAACCACGCTGATCAAGATGCTGCTGGGGCAGGTGCCACCTGATGAAGGGTCGATCAAGCTGGGTACGAACCTTGATATTGCGGTGTTTGACCAGACGCGCGCGGCGCTGAACGAAGATATGACCCTGTGGGAAAATCTGGCCAATGACCCCGAACTGGGTGTGTCAGGAAAATCCGACCAGATCATGGTGCGCGGCACGCCGAAACATGTAGTGGGCTACCTCAAGGAATTTCTGTTCAATGAGGCACAGGCGCGCGCGCCTGTCCGATCATTGTCGGGCGGTGAAAAGGCGCGGCTCTTGCTGGCGCGGCTGATGGCGCGGGAAAGCAATCTGCTGATCCTCGACGAACCGACCAATGATCTGGATATCGAAACGCTGGATCTGTTGCAGGATATTTTGGGCGATTACGAGGGCACGGTGCTTCTCGTCAGTCACGACCGTGACTTTCTCGACCGTGTGGCAACCACGACGATTGCCATGGAAGGCAATGGCGAGGCGGTGGTCTATGCTGGCGGTTGGACAGACTACCGCGCCCAACGCGGTGGTGATTTCACCGAGGCCAAACAGGCCAGTAAGCCCCTGGCCAAGAAGGAAAAAGAAGCCCCGAAGAAGGCCAGCGCGGGGCTGTCGTTCACCGAAAAGCACCGTCTTGAAGAACTGCCCGGCGTCATCGACAAGCTGACCGCCGAGATTGCGAAGCTTGAGGAGTTGCTGGCCGATCCCGAGCTTTTCACCAAGCAGCCTGTGAAGTTTCAAAAGGCGACCGATGCGTTGGTCGCGCGGCAAAATGCGTTGCAGGATGCGGAAGAGGAATGGTTGATGCTGGAAGAAAAGGCGGGCTAGGTTTTCGCCCGTTTCTCGGCAGCTTTGACCTGATCCCAAAGCGCATCCATTTCGGCCAGATCGCTGTCGGCGGGGGTTTTGCCTTTTGCTTTCAATGCATCTTCTACCGCTTCAAAGCGCCGTGTGAATTTGGCGTTGGCGGCGCGCAGGGCGGTTTCGGGATCGATATCAAGATGGCGGGCAAGATTGGCCACCACAAACATCAGATCACCGAATTCTTCGGCGACCTCTGTTTGGGATAAGGTCGCGCGCGCTTCGATCAATTCACCGGCCTCTTCTACGATCTTGTCGATCACATGGGATGTGTCGGGCCAGTCAAAGCCCACACGGGCCGCGCGGTTTTGCAGTTTGACCGCGCGGGTTAGCGCGGGCAGGCCGGTGGCCACACCGTCCAGCGTGCGCGTCTGCGCTTTGCCTGCGCGCTCGGCCGCTTTGATCTTTTCCCAGTCGGCGGTCTGTTGTTCGGCGGATTTGTCGCGCGATTCGTCGCCGAAAACATGCGGGTGGCGCGCGACCATTTTGTCAGCGATCGCTTTGACGACACTATCAAAGGTGAAATGCCCCGCTTCTGAGCCCATCTGCGTGTGATAGACGGTTTGCAGCAGCAGATCGCCCAATTCGCCCTCAAGCTCGTCCCAATCGGCGCGGGCGATAGCGTCGGCGACCTCATAGGCTTCTTCAATGGTGTAGGGGGCAATAGAGGCGAAATCCTGTTCGATATCCCAAGGGCAGCCGGTGTCGGGATCACGCAAACGCCGCATGATTTCCAGCAGGCGCGGCATTCCGCCGTCAGGATCATGGATCAGGGTGTCATCAGGCATTGCACGGGGCCTCTTGTTGGGGTCAAGTGGCACCGTAAGAGCAGATTTGCCGGAGCACCAGACATGCCAGTGATTAACCGTATCGCCGATTTTGCCGATGATATGACGGCGTGGCGCAGGCATTTGCATCAGTATCCCGAATTAGGGTTTGAATGCCAAAAAACAGCGGCTTTCGTGGTGGAGAAGCTGCACGCATTTGGCGTCGATGAGATCCACGAGGGGATTGCGACATCGGGCGTTGTTGGAATTATCAACGGCAAGGCCGCAGGACCGACCATTGGTCTGCGCGCCGACATGGATGCGCTGCCGATGCAGGAAGAAACGGGATTGGCCTATGCCTCGAAGGTGGCGGGCAGGATGCATGCCTGCGGCCATGACGGGCATACCACCATGCTGTTGGGGGCCGCGCGGTATCTGGCGGAAACGCGGAATTTCGCGGGGCGTGTGGCGTTGATCTTCCAGCCTGCTGAAGAGAATGGCGGCGGCGGCGAGGTCATGGTCAAGGAAGGCATTCTTGATCGCTTTGACATCGCCGAGGTTTATGCCCTGCACAGTGGACCGGGCGACGCGGTTGGGGCCTTCTATACCACGCCGGGGCCGATTATGGCTGCGGTTGATCAGTTTCACATTCACATCACAGGGATCGGCGGGCACGGGGCCTACCCTTACGAAACCGCCGATCCGGTAGTTGCGGCTGTGGGGATGGTCAATGCGATCCAGACGATTGTGAGCCGCAACCATGTGCCTTTCGAGGATCTGGTCGTCTCGGTCACGCAAATTCATACGGGATCAGCCGATAACATCGTGCCCGAGAAAGCCTATATCAACGGCACAGTCCGCACGATGGCAAAATCGGTGCAGGACATGGTGGAAAAGCGGATGACCGAGATCGTAGCGGGTCATGCGGCGGCGTATGGCGTGCATGCCGAGGTGATTTACGAGCGCGGCTATCCGGCGACAATCAACGATCAAAAAAAGACCGCCTTTGCCGCCGCTGTCGCGCGGGAAATCTCGCCGGATGTGGATGATGCCCGCCAATATGACATGGGGGCAGAGGATTTTTCCTATTTTCTCGAAAAGCGCCCCGGTGCCTATGTTTATGTCGGCAACGGCGACAGTGCGGGGTTGCATCACCCCAAATATGATTTTGCCGACGTGGCGGCCCCTGTGGGAGCGTCCTATTTTGCGCGGTTGGTCGAGCGGGCTTTGCCAGCGACCTGAGGCGTGCGGTGCAGGGGCAGGAGCCTCCGGCGGAAGTTTGATTGGACATGGAAAATGAGGTGGCGTGGTGACACTTGATAAAGCGAAAGAGGCGGTGGACGGGGCGTTTACGGCGACGGATCGTCGTGGGTTGGCCTATGAGAACGCTTTTGGCGGGGCCACGTCGTTCTTGCGCAGGATGTACACCAAGGATTTGACCGGCTTTGATCTGGCGGTCACGGGTGTGCCGTTTGATCAGGCCGTCACCCACCGCCCCGGCACGCGGTTTGGACCGCGCGCGATCCGCGAGGCGTCGAGCCTGCAACCCTATGATCCGCCTTATGGCTGGGACGGGTTTGATCCGCTAGGGGAGTTTGCCATCGCCGATTATGGCGATATGGCCTTTGATTATGCCAATGTGGCCGGTGTGCCAGCCTTGGTGGAGGCGCATATCGCGGGGATATTGGAGCAGGGCTGCGGGACGGTGACCTTGGGGGGTGATCACTTTATCACCTTACCGATCCTGCGCGCTTATGCTGAAAAATACGGTCCGATGTCGGTGGTGCAATTCGATGCCCATTCCGATCTTTGGCCTGATGACGATATGGCCCGTATTGATCACGGCACGATGATGTATAAGGCCGTGAAGCTGGGTTTGGTGGATGTGACGCGCTCGATCCAGATTGGCATTCGGACGGAATGCGCAGACTATCTGGGGATGCCATACATTGACGCCCGCACGTGCCACGAAAATGGCAACGCGTGGGTGGCCGAAGAGATCAGGGCGCGGGTGGGTGACCATCCGACCTATGTGACCTTTGATATCGACGCGCTTGATCCGGCCTTTGCGCCGGGCACCGGCACACCTGTCTGGGGTGGGCTTGCATCCTGGCAGGCCGCCGCGATACTGCGGGATATTGCCGGGATCAATATGGTGGGGGGCGATATTGTCGAGGTGTCGCCGCCCTATGACACGACAGGGGCCAC
>CAYZKE010000082.1:0-10005 GCA_964478505.1 uncultured Loktanella sp. | reverse complement strand
TCTCGGATTTTCCCGGCTTCTGGAACGGGACCATCCCGACGCCGGTGACATAGGCCTTACCTTTTGCTTTCATTCTTTAGCTCCAATTTCTAACGTTTGTTTGATTTCTAGGCGCAGCCACGCTCTCTGTCAACGTCCGCGCAAAGCTGCATCGGCAATCTTGTCTGGCATTCGAACATATGTTCGGTTTAATATTGTAAATATTCAATTTCGACGAGGATACAGTTTGGCGGACGGCCTTTTCTTGAGCGACTGTCGAGGACAGAACTGTGATTGCTACGCTGCCTGATACGGGACTGCGTCTTTCGATCATCGGCTCATCCCTGGTCAGTCCGAGAATCGAGGCACTCAGGACTAACCTCCAAACGGCGTTCTCAAGCAAGAAAGGCAAATTCCGGTGGCAGCAAAGAATCAGAAAACGTCTTCACCAGAATTAATGGCCCGGATCGCGGAGGTCTGGAACGAACGGGCACAGGGCCTGATAACTGAATTGAACCTTCAGATAGAAAGATCGGAACCTGATGGCGTTCAGCTTCGGATGCCTCACAATCCCGAATTTTGCGTCGATGAGGACGGCACGCTGTTGCATGGCGGCATCTTGACCGCTCTACTCGACAGCGCATTCGGACTTGCCAATTTTCTGGCCGTCGAAAACCTTGACACCATGGCGACACTGGATTTGCGGATCGAGTATCTGAGCCCTGCGCAATCGCGTGCTGACGTGATCGTTTTCGCCGAATGCTATCGACAGACGCGGCACGTGGTGTTCAACAGCGGCCGGGTCTGGTTCGACACACCCGGACAGCCCGAAATCGCTCGCGGGTCCGCAACATTCTCGATCATGCGGGGGGCAAACAGCCTACTTGACAAACTTAACACGAAAGGGCCGGGGCAATGACTCGCGACGAGTTGCAGGCACAATGCGAAAAAATACCGTTCTTTCGGTTCCTCGGTTTCTCTATCGTCGAAGCCGGCGACACCTTTATCCTCGCATGCATGGAACAATCTGACCGCCACATCGGTAACCCGGTTATACAAGCGTATCATGGCGGCATCACCGCCAGCTTGATGGAAGCCGTCGCATCAGTTTCCGTATCCCACAACTGGGCCATCCTGCGACCCAAGCCGATTAACCTGACCGTGGACTATTTGCGCCCAGCATTAGTCGGCACCTTGTACGCTCGTGCCGAAATCTTGAAGAAGGGCCGCCGCATGGCCAGTATCGAAACCGTGGCCTGGCAAAAGGACACCGAAAGGCCGGTCGCCAAGGGTCTTTTCCACTTTTTGCTCGTATAGCGCGAACTGCCCAGAGGGTTTTTGCCCGACCAAACTACAAAGAGGTACCAATGGCTCATTGCTATGAATTCAAAGGCTTTATTCCGATCGTCCCGGAAGACACATTTGTTCATCCACAGGCGGTGCTGATCGGCAATGTCATCCTTGGTCACGGATGCTACATCGGGCCAGGGGCGAGCCTTCGCGGAGATTTCGGCAGGATCGTGATTGGCGATGGTGCCAATGTTCAGGATAATTGCATTGTCCATTCGTTCCCCGGTCGAGACGCAGTGGTCGAAGCCGACGGTCATATCGGCCACGGCGCTATCCTGCACGGCTGCACTGTCGGCCGAAATGCTCTGGTCGGGATGAATGCCGTCATCATGGACGGGGTGGATGTTGGGGCGGAATCGATTGTCGGAGCACAGGCGTTCGTTCGCGGCGAAACGGTGATCCCGCCGCGTTCGATGGTGGTCGGCTCGCCGGCAAAGGTGATCCGCGACGTCACCGAAAAAGAAGTCGCGTGGAAATCACGCGGCACGGCGGAATACCGGCAACTGGCGCGCGATTGTCTGACCGGGTTGACGCCCGTCGAGCCGTTGAAGGCGGTCGAAGCCGACCGCCCGGTTGTCGAGCCTTCGGACCTTGTCTCATTGCAGCAGGCAAGGAACAGTACTGAGTGACCGCGCGCCCAGAGCCATGCCTGCGCAAACCATCGCCCAACCGGGGCGGTTATTGACCGGTTGAAGGTAGCGGGCCGTGTTTGCGGCGTAAAATGGCAGATGAGAACTCTGCTTACAGGACAGGAGCCTAGATTCCCAAACCAAGTGCGACACCCGGTATACGCAGGGTCGCTATGGGAACGATATACAACCACTTTACGCTTGAAGAGCGGTGTCGCTTGACAGGCATGATCGAGATGGGCTTTCCGGTGACAGAGATTGCCCGCCGCCTGGGCCGCCATCGCGGAACCATCCACAGGGAGCTGGGCCGGAACCGCAATGTCGACGGTTACCGACCTGACAGTGCGGAACGCCGGGCCTGGGCGCGGAAGCTGCGCGGATCGAGGATCGAGCGTTCCACCCGCCTCGGCACCCACGTGAAGGACTGCCTTGCCATGGGATGGTCCCCTGAGCAGATCGCCGGGCGGATGGAACTGGACGGAGTCGAGCACAGCGTCAGCACCGAGTCCATCTATCGCCACATCTTCAGCCCGGCCGGCCGACGGGACGGCTTGCCGAAATACCTGCCTCAGCGCAAATCCAGGCGCGGGCGAAGGGCTCGGAACGGCAAGCGGGAGCCCGGCATCCCGAGCCGCGTGTCGATCCATCAACGCCCTGACGCGGTTGGAGAAAGGACCGAGTTCGGTCACTGGGAAGGTGACCTGATGCACTTCCGCCGCCAGCGCGACATCCTGCTCACGCTGCAGGAACGCAGCACCCGGCTGACACTCGCCCGTCGTCTTCTCAGCAAGAACTCCGACGAGACCGCCGCCGCAATCATCGCGGAACTTGGTGGTTTGCCTGCGCATGAACCGCCCCGGTTTTACCGGAGACTGTTTAGTTCTTCTTACGCGACTTTATCGACTGTGTTCATGTTTGCATAGAATGCCTCCTCAGCTTCGGCTGGCGTGATGTATCCGATGGGTTCGAGCAGGCGGCGGTTGTTGAACCAGTCGACCCATTTCAAGGTTTCCCATTCGACGGCAGCGGCTGACTTCCACGGCCCCAACCTGTGAATGACTTCCGCTTTGAAG
The DNA here is from genome assembly GCA_964478505.1 of uncultured Loktanella sp. Taxonomy (GTDB): domain Bacteria; phylum Pseudomonadota; class Alphaproteobacteria; order Rhodobacterales; family Rhodobacteraceae; genus Yoonia. The sequence goes on along the minus strand of CAYZKE010000082.1, from coordinate 6,974 downwards.
AGGCCGATCATCGTCTCGGCCAGTGCATTGTCATACGAGTCACCGACCGTGCCCACGCTGGGTTCCAGCCCAGCATCGCCAGCCGTTCGGTGTATTTGATCGACACATATTGGGCGGATTCAACCGGTCGTCGCAACACCCCTATGATGGAGGTGTAGATGACAAATGCCACATAGACAAAGCCTTGCCAGGTCGAGACATAGGTGAAGTCTGATACCCAGAGTTGGTTGGGCATCGTTGCTCGGAACTGCCTGTTCACGCGATCCATTGGACACGGCAGGGCTTTGTCAGACCAAGTCGTTTTGATCTTCTTGCCGCGCCTGACACCTTCAATCCCAATGTCACGCATGAGCCGTTCGACCGTGCAGCGTGCCAGATCATGGCCCTCACGGAGCATGGCACGCCACAACTTACGTGCACCGTAAACAGATCGATTGTCTTCCCAGACCTGCTTCATTGCGGGTCGTAATTGGGCGTCCCGCTTGGCGCGATCCGATGCAAGGTCCGGATCACGCTCGATAGCCAGATGCGCATAGAACGTTGACGGGGCAATCTGAAGTACGCGACAGACCGGCTCGACCCCAAAGATAGCCCGATGCTCTTTGATGAAGGCAATCATTTCCGAAACGGGCGGTCGAGCTCCGCCTGAGCAAAATACGCCGAAGCTTTCTTCAGAATCTCATTGGCCTGTCGAAGCTGCCGGTTCTCACGCTCAAGTGCCTTAATCCGGTCCCGCTCAGCGGTCGTTACACCGTCTCGCCGACCCGTGTCAGTCTCAGCTCGTCTCACCCACGCCCGAAGCGTATCCGGCCCACAACCGATCTTCGGAGCAATCGATTTGATCGCAGCAGATTGACTGTCAAATTCGCCTTGATGTTCAAACACCATCCGCACAGCACGTTCGCGCACCTCTGGTGAATATCTGTTTCCACACTTGTTCTTTTCCATAACCCAGTATCCTTACTTCTGGGTCTCCGGCAAACAAGGGGCGGTTCAGCAAGCCCTGCGCACGATCACCCACGACAACGGCGGCGAGTTCGCCCGGCACACCACGGTCACGAAACGGACCGGTCTCACGGCGTACTTCTGCGATCCACACAGCCCTTGGCAACGCGGCGGCATCGAGAACGGCAACGGCCTTCTACGCCGTGACCTGCCGCGCCCCACCAACCTCTCGGATCACCAGGATACCGACATCGACGACATCGTCTGGATGCTCAACTCAACCCCGCGAAAATGCCTCGGCTTCCAGACGCCCATCGAGGCTTTCGCTCAACAACTCGGTGTCGCACTTGAAATGTGAATCCAGCGACAATCAAAACACTACGGTGTCTTAGCCATTATTGGGCTTGGCCGTAATGTACACGGTCCCGGTAAAACCAGCAATCAGGGTGCCTTCGGAGTTCAATACTTCAACCTGATACACAGCAATCCTGCGCGAACGTGAGATTTCATGCGCCTTCGCGACCAACACCTCACCGTCCGACACACCGGCATGGTATGTCATATGCGTATCTATCCCGGCGGCGAGAATTCCGTGGCTGTTTGATGCGACGCCGAAGGCGCTATCTGCCAGCGCGAAAAGCGCACCGCCATGACACGTCCCGTTGAAATTGATGTGGCAGGATTGCACCCTCATACGCAGCTCCGACGTTCCGGAACCGACGTCGTGCAAATTGATGCCCAAGTGCTGCATGAATCCGTCGCGGCGGGCAAATTCCCTGCCAAGATCGGCGGGTGGTGTAACGACACCATCAGCCATCGTGAACTTCTCCTCCAAGGTCATTCAGAACCTGCCTCGCTCCCTCTGAAAGGCTGAGCCGTGCCTCTTGGATGCCTTGAACGATCAAAGCGATCGCCTCCGACCGGCTCTGCATGACATGGGTCTCGGCCGCCTTGGACACCGCCTGTGCCAACAGGTGACGTGTTCGTCCAGCCAAGGCTGAACGGTCGTCGCGCCTTTCTGTGCGGTCAGCCAGGGCATCCACCGCGTCGGCAAGATCGCCCACCCCGGCCCGGTTGATGGCATCGGTACACAGAACCGGCACCGAACGCTCGGTTGGACCGCGCAAGCCAAGCATTGTCTTCAACTGCTGGTGAGTTTGCGAGGCCAATGGCTGATCGGCTTTGTTGACCACCAGAATGTCGGCGATTTCGAGAATCCCCGCCTTCATTGCCTGCACATCGTCACCCAACCCCGGCGCGGATATGACCACCCGAATATCGGCGATCGTTGCCATTTCGACTTCGGATTGGCCAGTGCCGACGGTTTCCAGTATCACCACGTCTCGCCCCGCCGCGTCCATCAGATCGGCCACTTGCGCCGCCGCGGCCGACAATCCGCCCAACGCCCCTCGCGAGGCGAGAGAGCGGATGAACACGCCCTGATCCAGTGTGTGTTCCGCCATGCGGATCCTGTCGCCGAGCACGGCACCACCGGTAATGGGGCTTGATGGATCCACCGCGACCACGCCCACGGTTTTGCCGCGTTTGCGCAATTCTGCGATATAGGCATTTACCAGCGTCGACTTGCCCGCCCCCGGCGGGCCGGTAAAACCAACCACGACCGCATGACCCAGATGCGGCCGGATCGCACGCAGAATGTCGATCGCCATCCGCGTGTCACTTTCGACCAAACTGATTGCGCGCGCCAGCGCCGCAGGCTCACCGTCGACAAGGCGCGCTGCCAGTCTTGGCGTTTCCGGTACATTGTGATCCATCAGGTCAGGCCACGACAAGAGGTCGGCCAAAGCCCAGCTCGTCGCGCAGAACGGCAATGATTTCGCCCTGGGTCGCGCCTGTACGGGTGGCGTCCACGAGGGGGCCATAGGTGTTCTGGCTTTCAGAGCGGGCCGCCGCGCGCAAAGCCTCTAGCGCCGTGTCCACCCGCGCCTGATCGCGGGTCTTCTTGTAGACGGCAAGGCTGTCGATCTGCTTTTGTATCCAAGCGGGGTCGGGCCGGTCAATAGCCGGATGCGAGGTGCCGTCAGCCTCGTCCTCATAGGCGTTGACGCCCACGATGATTTGCTCGCCTGTATCGACCGCATCCTGGAAATGCGCAGCGCTTTCCCCGATCGCCTTCTGGACGAAACCGGATTCGACCGCTTTGAACATACCGCCCTGATCGTCGATCTCCTGGATTACACGCAGGATTTCGGTTTCCATCTGGTCGGTCAGAGTCTCGACATAATAGGAGCCGGCCAGCGGGTCTATGACATCGCACAGCCCGGCTTCGTACTTGAGGATATTCTGCGTTGCGATGGCCACCTTTGCCGGACCCTCGGTCGGGGTGGTGAACACCTCGTCATACCCATCGGTATGCAGCGATTGCAGCCCGCCCAGGATCCCCGCCATTGCCTGCACGGCGACCCGCGCGATATTGTTCAGCGGCTGTTGACGCGTCAGATCGACGCCAGATGTCTGGGCATGGAACTTGAACCGTTTGGCGCGTGGGTTGGTGACCCCGAAACGTTCCTCGACCAGCCGCGCCCAGATGCGCCGCCCTGCGCGGAACTTCGCGACCTCTTCGAAAAAGCTGATGGAAATGTCAAAGAAGAAGGTAAATCGTTCGAGAAACTTATTGGGGTCCAGGCCGCACGCCTTGCAATCCTCGGCATACTGAACAGCCGAGGCAAGTGTCAGTCCCATTGCTTGCGCCGGTGTGGCCCCCGCCTGTTGCATGTGCTGACCCACGACCGACAGCGGGTTCCAGTTCGGGACGTTTTCGGCAAGCCACTCAATCGCATCCAGTTGAACCCGGCGCGCGCCTGTCAACGACAGGCGATAGAACATGTGATTGGCGACGAAATGCGAGATATAATCGCTTTGGTTCGATGTGCCGGTGATCCTGTCCCACGAAATATCGCGTGCTTCTGCCACCACAAGAAGCTGGGCCAGCATGGTGAACGGGTTGGGGTCGTTCAGTCCGATGGAAATTTCGCCGATGGGTATATCGGCCAGACAGATGTCCATATCCTTCTCGGTATTGATAATCGTGCCGCATGTGCCCAGCAGCTCTGGCTCCACCTCGTCGGCGTCTATTCCACGATAGACCGAGTTGCAGGGAATGATGCTCAGTGCCGAGGCGCCGGACTTCAGTATTTTCTTGATCCGCCCGTTGAAATCCTCGGGTCTGCCCAGGCCGATCAGCTGGCGTTGTGTCCAGGTGCGACCCCGATGCATCGACGGGTAGATACCGCGAGTCATCAACCCTGCTCCCGGAAATCCCAGCTTTCGGTCGAATTCCGGGTCAGTCCCGGCCTCGGGCCAGTAGAGCGGTTGGATTTCCAGTCCGGATCGGTTTTTGACAACCTTGTCCGAGCTGACCTGTTCCTCGTAACCGCGCCGCCACTCTTCGGCCATGGCATCACGGTCCGCTCTATCGTCAAGTACCTTGGTGTCTATCTTGTTCATGCGTCTAAACCTTCCTTAACCGTCAGAGCGATTTGCATTGGCGTCCCTTGCCAGCCGCGCCACAACGTCAACAATGTATTCGCGATCCGCGCCGGGATGGAACACGTGTGATACGCCGGATTTCAGAAGAACCGCTTCTTCGTTATCCGGAACGATGCCGCCAACGATTACGCGAATATGACCCAGATCTACGTTACCGAGAGCCTTCATCAGCTTCGGCACTAACAGATGATCCGTTGCCAGCGAACTGATCCCGATCACATCCACGTCTTCCTGTAGTGCCAGCGCCACCACCGAATCGATCTTCTGCCAGGGTTCGGTATAGATCACCTCCATTCCTGCATCGCGCAGGTAGGCAGCGACGATGCGGCTGCCGCGGTCATGGCCGTCGAGGCCGATTTTCGTTACCAGCACACGCGCCGGGATAGTTGCCGTCAGGGTCATGTTTCCTCCTTATGTGTCTCGCTGCAGTCCTGCGCAAATCGCAGATTGGCGATAAACAGCCGCGCCAGACAGGACGGAGTTTCCCCCCCCTCCCGGTACCAGAGCGGGACGTGGTTAAGTGCTCCGATCAGCATCAGCCGAAGCAGGCTTGGATCGGTATCCGCCAGCATCGGCAATGCCTCTACCAGAGCTGTGAATTTCTCTTCATAGCCGTTGCGCAGCGCGACCAACTCTTCCGCGGCCCCGGGCGCGTCCTGCGGTATGACGCGCACAATTACATGGGCGAAATCGCTACCTTCGAGCAATGCGGAGAGATGCGCCTGACATGCCGTCTGCAGCCGATCCCATGCATCCCCCCGGCTGTCTGCCAGCGCCGTGTCCACCGCCTCGCTTATTCGCGTCACACCCTCCTCAAAAACGGCCAGCAACAAGGCCTCCTTGGACGGGAAATGGTAATAAAGCGATCCCGGCAGCATGCCCGCCGCATTTGCGATGTCGCGGATAGACGTGCCGTTAAAACCCTTGCGGACGAAAAATCCAGCCGCGATCTCAAGGATGAGTTCCCGGCGATTGTTCACCTGAGGTTTGAGTTTGGCGCGAACGGTCATTGTGATCCATTTACAAGCAAACGATTGTTTGGTTATGAGTGAAAAAACCCGCCCTGTCAACTTGCAGGTAAAAGCCCAATTGTGGCCTTGCCAGATCACGGTGTTTCTCATCGACGCTTCTGTTCTGGTCAAACCAGTCTACCACCCGTATCGCGAGGCCCGAGAACCCTGAGGCCGCAGCGATTTGTTCGCCCGACCAAATTGGGCCCGCGTGCGGCTCTTTACTTAAGGGGTCATCCAATGGCTGTGCTTGTTCGAGCAGACGTTTTTCACTCCGCCAACTTGGCAGCAATCGCGCCCAGCAGACGCTGTCGCAAAAAAGGGATATCCGTCTATGCTTCGATCCGCGCGTTCCCCCATTCCCACGTCATAGTCGGAAGATCCCGTAGTGCGGATCGTCGATCGGCGCGTTCAGCGAGGCGGAAATCGACATGCCAAGCGCATTGCGTGTGTCCGCCGGGTCAAGGATGCCATCGTCCCACAATTCCGAGGTCGAGGTATAGGCTTCGACATCTCGGCGGAATTTCTCCAGCACGGGATCACGGATCGCGGCGATTTCTTCCTCGCTCAGTTCTTTGCCTTCGCGCTGAAGCTGCCGGATCTTGACGTCGGCCATGGTATTGGCAGCCTGATCCGCACCCATCACGCCGATTTCGGCCTGCGGCCACATGAACAGCGTGCGTGCATCCCAGGCCCGTCCGCACATGCCGTAATTGCCTGCCCCGTAAGAGGCATTGGCGATCACGGTAAACTTCGGCACGACCGAGCCGCCCTGCGCCATCAGCATCTTGGCGCCGTCCTTGGCGATGCCGCGTTCTTCGTATTCGCGGCCCACCATATAGCCGGTGATGTTCTGGAAAAAGACCAGAGGCGTACGGTTCTGGTTGCACAGCTGAATGAAATGCGCCGCCTTGAGCGAGCTGTCGTTGAACAGCACCCCGTTGTTGGCAAGGATGCCGACCTTGTAGCCCCAGATATGGGCATAACCGCAAATCATCGTGGTGCCGTAGTCGGGCTGGTATTCGTGAAAGCGCGAACCGTCCACGACCCGGGCCAGAACCTCGCGCATGTCGAATTGGGTTTTCCGGTCCTTGGGAATGATCCCGTAAAGCTCCTTCGGCTCGTAGTAAGGCTCTTCATAGGACGCAGTTTCGATGATCGTTTTCGGTGTGCGTTTCCATTGGCTGACAATCTCGCGCGCCAGTGAAAAGGCGTGCTGTTCGGTCGCGGCACGATAATCGCCGGTGCCCGAAACCGAGGTATGCATAACCGCCCCACCAAGTTCCTGAACACCGACCTCTTCGCCGGTGGCCGCCTTGACCAGCGGGGGACCGCCAAGGAAAATCGCCCCAGTGCCTTCGATGATGATGTTGTAATCGCTCAGCGTAGGTACATAGGCACCGCCTGCGGTGCAATGCCCGCCGACCACAGCAATCTGCGGGATATTGGCCTGACTCAGCTTGACCTGGTTGCGAAACACCCGCCCGCCCAGATAGCGGTCGGGAAAGA
>CAYZKE010000081.1:0-10128 GCA_964478505.1 uncultured Loktanella sp. | reverse complement strand
CGGCATGGTGGTGGTTATGGCGATACGCCCCAGCCCTTCTCATCCGTGCTTTGATGTTGATGGATATCAATCCTGCGCAAAGTGATGGTGCTACTCTCAGAGTGCAGCGACCTTTTAACTGATCGCCGTTGCGTACCGCGATGGTGGATGTTTCGCGCTGTAACCAAAGGCGAATGATGCGTGAAAAGGAAAACACATGACGAAATCAAATCTGTTCACCGGTGTGAGTGTCGGCGCAATGATCCTGCTGGCTGCCTGCGCGCCGAAACCGGAACCCGTGGCGATGGTGATCTATGCCGAGCCGACTTTCGACAAACTGGGCAATCCGTCGTGCCGTCCGGGCAACGTTCCGATTGGTGGCGTTTACACGGAAGACCTGCCTTTGTGTGATGTGATCAACAGCGGCCAGCCCGTGGTTGTTGCCCCACGCGTTGTAGAACTTGATGATGGTGTTGATGGGACGGTCATAGTCGATCCGGTTGATCCGGTTGATCCTAATGGCGGCAATCAGAACCAGAACCAGAACCAAAACGAGAACCAGAACCAGAATGAAAACCAGAACCAATCTGGCGCTTGAACACGGTTGCGTTCTTTGGCGAGGCACCTAGCGCATTCGCTTACAATCGTTCCTGCAATAGGTGCCGCCTGAATTGACCTATGTCATAGCCTGAGGGTTTTGCCGCGTCACAGTCTTTCCAAAGCATATGGAGGACGACGTGATGGCCGAAGGAAAACCCCTTGTTGTGAATTTCGCGCAACTGCGGCGCGGCGATGTAGATATTGTCGGTGGCAAGAACGCGTCTTTGGGTGAGATGATCCAGACCCTTGGTGCGAAGGGCATTCTTGTGCCACCCGGGTTTGCGACGACGGCCGATGCGTTTCGGGCCTATCTGACGGCCAATGATCTGGATGCGCGGATCGCGGTGGCGCTGGACGCGCTGGCCAGCGGCAAGGCGACCTTGCAAAAGACAGGTCAACAGGTTCGCGACATGATCCTGCATGGCGCGTGGCCCGAAGAAACGGCAACGCAGATCGTGGATGCCTATCGCGCGCTGTCCGACACCGCTGGCGAACCCGATATCCCCGTTGCTGTGCGTTCCAGCGCCACGGCTGAGGACCTGCCGGATGCGAGTTTCGCTGGCCAGCAGGAAACCTTCCTGAATGTGACCGGCGCTGCGGCTCTGCTTGAGGCCTGTCGCAAATGCTATGCATCGCTCTTTACGGATCGTGCGATTTCCTATCGCCAGATACAGGGTTTTTCGCACACGCAGGTGGCACTGTCTGTGGGCGTGCAGCAGATGGTGCGCGCGGACACCGGCGGATCCGGTGTGATGTTTTCGATTGATACGGAATCGGGTTTTCCCGACGCTGTGCTGATCAATGCCGCCTGGGGCCTTGGCGAGAACGTCGTGCAAGGGGCTGTCGATCCTGATGAATACGAGGTGTACAAGCCGTTTCTGGATGATGAAACCAAAGTGCCCATTCTGGAAAAGACCCTTGGCGCCAAAGAGATCAAAATGATCCATGACCGCGATGGCACCCCCCGCAATGTGCCCACCTCAAAGGCGGAACGCGGCCGGTTCGTGCTGAGTGATCCCGAGATTCTGACCCTCGCGCGGCAGGCGAAGATCATTGAGGAGCACTATGGCTGCCCGATGGATATGGAGTGGGCGCGCGATGGTAAGACCGGCACGCTTTACATCGTGCAGGCGCGGCCCGAGACGGTGCAATCGCGGGCGGATGTCGGGTCACTGAAATCCTATACGGTGGCGGATGCGGGTGCCACGCTCGTCACCGGACTGAGTGTCGGGAATGCGGCCGTACATGGCCGCGTGTGCATGATCGAAAGTGCTGCTGATATCGCGAATTTCGTGGAGGGCTCTGTGTTGGTCACGTCGACCACGGATCCGGATTGGGTGCCGATCATGAAACACGCCGCTGCGATCGTGACAGACCATGGCGGGCGCACCTCGCATGCGGCGATTGTCAGCCGTGAGCTCGGGCTGCCGGCCGTTGTGGGCTGTGGCGATGCCACGCATCTGTTGCATGACGGGCAGGATGTGACCGTATCCTGTGCAGGGGGCGAGGAGGGCGTTGTCACAGCAGGTTTGTCCAAGATCACTGTGACCGAGGAAACGCTGGACGCGCTGCCTGATGTCAAAACCAAAGTAATGCTGAACCTTGCCAATCCCGCAGCGGCCTTGCGCTGGTGGCGATTGCCTGTCGATGGAGTGGGGCTCGCGCGGATGGAGTTTGTCATCAACAGCGCAGTCAAGGTGCATCCGATGGCTTTGCTCGAGTTCGATGCGGTCAAGGATGCACAGGCCCGCGACAAGATTGATGCGCTGACCAAAGGATACGACAGCAAGCCTGCGTATTTTGTCGATCAACTTTCACGCGGATTGTCGCGGATTGCCGCGTTTTGCTATCCCAAGCCGGTGATCGTGCGGATGAGCGATTTCAAGACCAACGAATACGCTGACCTTCTGGGCGGGCGGGATTTCGAACCGCATGAAGAGAACCCGATGATCGGGTTCCGTGGCGCGTCACGCTATTACTCGGACCAATACCGCGCCGGTTTCGCGCTGGAATGTCAGGCGATTGCGCGGCTGCGCGGGCAGATGGGTTTTGAGAATGTGATCGTGATGATCCCCTTCTGCCGTACCCCGCAAGAGGCGGATAACGTGCTGGCTGTGATGAAGGAAAATGGTCTTGAACGGGGCAAGGACGGCTTGCAGGTTTACGTGATGTGCGAAATCCCCGCCAATGTGGTGCGCGCGGCGGAATTTGCGGAACGCTTTGACGGCTTTTCTATCGGATCGAATGACTTGACCCAGCTGACGCTGGGGATCGACCGCGATTCAGACGCGCTGGCAAACCTGTTTCGCGAGGATGATCCGGCAGTGCTGTGGATGATCGAAACCGTGATCCGCGAGGCGCATAAAGCAGGCAAGAAAGTGGGTTTCTGCGGACAGGCCCCCAGTAACGATCCGGCCTATGCACAGCGTCTGGTCAGCTTCGGGATCGACAGTATTTCGGTGACGCCTGACAGTTTTGTGCAGGTTCTGCGCAATGTGGCCGAGGCCGAGAACGGCTAAAGCACCTCAATGCGGCATTGGTCATAACAGGCCTGTGCCTGGGCCAGGTCGCAAAGTGCTGTGGCTTCGGTGCTGACTGTGGCGCTGGCTGCAGCAACACCCCATCTCAGCGCCGCGTCTGCGGTGCCGCCGCGCGCGAGCGTCAATGTCATCGCCCCCACAAACGCATCGCCCGCGCCGATTTTGCTGCGCACGGCGACTTTGGGTGCATGACAAACGAAACGCGGGTCACGGGACACGAGAACCGAGCCTTCGGCGCCGCGCCCTGTGACAATGATTTCAGCCACACCGCGCGCAACCAGATCGGTTGCAAAGGCCACGCTGTCGCCAAGCGTGTCCAAGGGATGGTTGGCTGCCTCGGCTGCTTCTGATTGGTCGACGCGCAGCAGGTAGACGGGTGTTGTGGGATCGCCAATGAGCCGGTCCAATGCCCAACTGGAGGTGTCGACAACAACGCGGGCATGTTTTTCCGCAGCGATGGCAATGATCCGGCTTTGCATATCTTCAGGCAGACCGGGCGCGACACTGCCGCTGATCACAACATAGCTGTTGTGGGTGGTGTGGGCTGTGATTTCGGTCAGCAGGCGGTCAGCATCTTGTGCGGTCAGCTGCCCTCCCGGAACGCCAAAGCGATACTGCGCGCCCGTCGCGTCGTCGGTGACGGCAAAGCTCTGCCGCGTTTCGCCGCTGACCACGATAGGCAGGGCAGGGACCCCTTCGGCGGCCAAAAGACTGACAAGCCGCTGCCCCATCGGGCCACCGACGGCGATAAGCGCCCGGGCCGCGCCGCCCAGTTTCTGCACGGCGCGGGCCACATTGACGCCCCCGCCACCCGGATCGTAGCGCGGAGCCGCACAACGCAGCTTGGGCCCTGCAATGACCGCTGGCACATGCGTTGCCACATCCACCGCGGGGTTGAGTGTGATTGTGAGAATGTCGGCCTGTGGGCGCATGCTAGGCTTTTTGCGCCATGGCCAACCGCATCACAGCGGCCAGAACAGCCTGCGCAAGAACCGGTGAGCGCCCGATACCGATGGCAGCATCGCTGTCGCGGCTGTCATTTTCGCGCAGGGTGCAGTGCCAGTGGCCGTCACGGTCATTGGTACGCCCACGGATATGAATGGACCAGTTCGGATAGGCCTCATCTGCAAACAGCATTGCTGCATCGGTGTTGCTCAGGTTTTCGGCGCTGGGCAGGGTGGTCTGGGGCAGCAGGTAAGCCAAGGCATGAAGAACCCCGTCAAACTCGGCGATACTCATGTCGCGCGTGGTTTCGAGTTCCTTGATCAGGATGTCCAGTTCAGGGTCTTTCATCGCGTGTCCTCCTCGGTGGGTCGGCGTGTTGACTAACTCTACCAACGCTTGCGACGATCGCATTTGATCTTGGTCAATTGCGCACAGCCGATCTGGATGACAAAGGGCAGCGAAAAGGCAGGTCGCCGCAAATGATTTGCTCTTGCGCGACATGCATCGGCCAGCGATGGTTTGGTAACCAAAGGACCCTGTCAAATTGATCAAGACCCAAGACCCTTCAAAGCTGCTATCGCTTTGGCTTCTCATCTTTCTGCAAGCCGGAATTTCTGCATCCAGTCTCGTGGTCGAGATTGTCGCGGGGCGCATGATTGCACCTTACGTAGGGATGAGCCTTTACACATGGACAGCCATCATCGCCGTCGTGCTGGCGGGGTTTTCTGTTGGCCATTGGTGGGGTGGCCGGATTGCCGCGCGTGACACTGCGCAGGCGTTGCGCATGTCCGGTTGGATCATGCTTGCCGCGGCCTGCACCACCGCAGGGGCAACATTACTGCTGCGCGCCTTTGCAGGACCTGTGATTGCGACATTCGTGCATCCCATGGCGGCGATTACCGCGTTGAGCGCCTTGGCATTTTTTCTTCCGTCACTTTTTGCGGGTGTCCCGGCACCCATCCTGACGGTCGCCGCGATGCGCGGGCGCGCGCAGGCGGAACAGGCCTTGGGAGCCATGTTCGCTTCGGGTGCGGTTGGCGCGATTGCGGGCACGCTTCTTGCGGGTTTCCTGTTTGTCCCGTGGATCGGATCGGTGATGACCCTTGGTGTGATCACTGTGGTCTATGTGGTTGCGGCGCTGATCTGTTTCAGGCTGGGCAATCTTTTGCCACGCGGGCAGGTAGTCGCCCTTGCCGGGATCGTGATTGCCTTTGCAACCGGATATGGCGCACTGACCTTGCCCGCCGTCTGCGACCGTGAAAGCAGCTATTACTGTATCCGGACTGTTGCCTTGTCGGACAACCCCGACGATCCGGTGAACCTGATGGTCGTGGATCACCTGGCGCATGGTATCAGTGGTAGGGCAGAGCCGCGGGTTATGTTCACGGAACATGCGGCTATGCTGGATGCTTTGCCGCGGATGCGGATGGGCCGGACGGATTTCTCATCGTTTCATATCGGTGGTGGCACCTATTCTGTCCCGCGTGCTTGGGCCGCGCGGGGGATCGGGGATATTACCATCGCTGAAGTCGATCCCGAGGTGACAGCAATCGCGGTCGAGAATTTCTGGTTTGATCCGTCAACGGCCACCATTTCGCATGGTGACGCACGCGTTGCGTTGAACAGAAGCTCCCAACAGTTCGATGTCATTGTCGGTGATGCGTTCACCGATATTGCAGCACCCGAGCATCTGGTCACGCAGGAGTTTTTCGCGCTTGTCGCAAGCCGTCTCGCGCCGGGTGGTGTCTTTGCGATGAATATGATCGACAATGTGGACCGGATGAACGCGCTTGCCGCCGTCCACGCGACGTTGCGCAGTGTCTTTCCAAGCGTCGAGATCTGGACCGAAGCCGTCGCCCCGGAGCCGGGTCAGCGCCGTGTGTTTATCTTGCTGGCCAGTGCGCAAGACAGCGCCTTTGCTACCGTGGATGCGCTGGCCCCGGATTTAAGGCGCTTTCAGGTGCTGGATAGCGCCTTCGTGGACAATATACTTGGGCAGCGGAACCCGAAAATCCTGACGGACGACCACGCGCCGCTTGCTTTTCTGATGGGCTTTGACCCTGCCGTGGACTGAGTGCCTGCGAAAACTGCGGGACGTGCCGAAATGCTTTGTGTACCAATGACGCGAACAAGCGATTGCGGGAGTTGCATCGCCCGACACGGTTACCTAACAGAGGGGCAGGCCCGATGAAGGTTCCATGACATGCTGATTACATTCTTGGCCATTGCGCCGGTTTTTGCCCTGATCCTGATGGGCTATGGCCTGCGGCGTGGCGGTATCCCCTCGACCGAGTTCTGGAACCTCAATGACCGTCTGGTCTATTGGGTTTTGATGCCAGCGCTGTTCTTTGTGAAAATCTCGGCGGCTGATCTGAGCGGTGGTTTGGGTGACTATGCGGTTCTGCTTTATGCAGGCTTCTTTTCCGCGATCTTTTGTGGATGGCTGTTCGGGCGCAGCTTTGCACCGCCGCAAGCCAGCTCTCTTCTGCAGGGCAGCGCGCGGTTCAATACCTTTATCGGTCTGGCCATCGCCGAGGCGCTTTTCGGCACGCCGGGTTTGCAGATTGCCGTTCTGGGGTCCGCGCTCTTGGTGCCTGTCGTCAACGTCACTGTCGTGACCATCATGGCGCGGCAGCTGGGCGGCGGGGGCAAGTCAATCGTTCTGGGGCTGGTGAAAAACCCACTGATCCTGAGCATCGTCGCAGGGGCGCTCTTCAACTTTGCCGGTCTGAACGAAGTGCCGGTGCTGCACGAGATTGCCCGCATTCTTGGTGACGCCGCATTGCCGATCATGCTGCTGTGTGTCGGGGCCAATCTTAAACTGCGCGGATTGAGCGGGTCTGTCGTGATCATCGGGCTGTCGATGGCTGGCAAGCTGCTAATCAACCCCCTGGCCGTCATTCTTGCGGCTTGGGTGCTTGCGCCTGATCCCTTGGTCTTTCAGGTCGCCCTGATTTTTGCAGCCCTGCCTGTCGGCGTGGCCAGCTACACGCTGGCGCGCGAAATGCGCGGTGATGCATCGCTGATGGCCGCGATGATTACCACGCAGACCTTACTGAGCTTCCTGACCTTGCCTTTGACGTTGCTGGTTGGGCAGACGGTGTTGTCTCTTAATTGATCTGTCAGGTCGTTGACTAGGCCAATGGAGACTTGGTGGCTTCTGCACAGTAGCATTCGATGCTAACCATTCACTTGCGATGAACCACAAAGTCCCCACGACCCTCTCTACCGTCTCACGCCAGTTTATCGCGGACTGGCTGGTTGCATTGCAGTCGCTTTGCACGGACGAGGAAATGCATTCTCTCATGCAGCGCGCGGGTTTAACCACCGATCACACGCTCCCTAATGGCCGGGTTACGCTGGACCAAATTGTGCGCCTTTATCAGCTTGCAGCCGTTGAAACCGGCGATGAGATGATGGGTCTTTGGAGCAGGCCGATCCGGCCAAGAGCATTGCAACATTTGCTGACATCGGTGCGCGAAGCGACCAGCCTTCCATCAGCTCTTTATCGGTTCGGGACGTTTTGGAACCTCCTGTTGGACGAGTATCAATTCGATCTGACCGATCGGGAAGATACATTGGTGCTCACCCTGACCCCGCAACAAGAGGTGCGACTGCAACCCTTTGGGCATATGCTCATCCTCAAACTTGCCCATGGTCTTTTGTCCTGGCTCGCGGGTCATGAGGTGCCGGTGAAGGGTGTCGACTTCGCCTTTGAGCGTCCGGAATTTGATCAGGACTACGCTATCATCTTTCCTGCCCCGCTGCGGTTTGCGCAGCCCGCCACATCCATCGCTTTCGATCTGCATTTGCTGGGGGCGGTTGAACCACGCAGCACTTCCGATCTGGACCGCTTTCTTCAGAATGCCCCGCGCGACTGGATTTTCACCAGTTCACGAGAACATACGCAATCGCTGCGTGTCCGCACCTATCTGAGCCAGACAGACTGGGCCAATGCCACCCTGAGCGATGCGGCCCGCGCGATGCATATGACGCCGCGCACCCTGATGCGCAGGCTGGACGCGGATGGGACCTCTTTCCAGTCCATCAAGGACGCCTTGCGCCGCGATATCGCGATCCGTGATCTGCAGGCGGGCCGCAAAAGCATTCAGGCAATCGCGCAGGATGTCGGTTTTTCATCGGCAGCAAATTTCCATCGGGCTTTTCTGCGGTGGACAGGCAGCACGCCGAGTGCCTATCGCCGCACGCAAGTCTGACAGGCAGGTATTTTGTCAGTTTTTGATAATCACATGTCATCTCATGAGATAGAGGCAGCCCACGGGGCGCGATACAAACCTTTATAGATAAGTATTCTGAAGCAACGCTGCGCATGCGGGCATTGATTTGCCAAGCCGTATGATATGGCGCTTTCAGATAACCCTGCCCCTGAAGGATGCTCCCATGACTGACAAACTCGCCGCCATTCTGCAAGCTGCCAAGGACCACGCTGAACAGGTGATCCTGCCCAATGTTGATGCATGGAACGCCGCAAAGAAATGGCCGCGCGATGCCTCGGACAAGGCGGGGGCTGCGGGTCTGACAGGGCTTTATGCGCCCGAAGAGTTTGGCGGGCAGGGTTTGCCGCTGTCCGAGGGCATTCAGGTTTACGAACAACTGGGGCTTGGTGACGGGGCCTATGCCTTTGCGCTTTCGATGCACAATATCTGTACCTTTGCAGGCTGCGGGTATGGCACGGACGCCTTCAAGCAGAATTGGGCGCGGGATCTGACATCTGGGCGCAAGCTGGCGAATTTTGCATTGACCGAACCGCAGTCAGGGTCTGACCCCATGCAGATGTACACCCGTGCGACCATCAATGGTGACGGAACATGGACGATCAGCGGTGCGAAGGCCTGGGTCAGTCTTGCGACAGAGGCTGACATCTATTTCACGGTTGTCAAAACCAGTGATGCGCCCGGCCACAAGGATATGGCGATGATCGCCATCCCTGCCGATGCGCCGGGTCTGCGTTTCGGGCCGATGTACGAGACACCATCCTACAATTTCCTGCCCATGTCCGAGATGTATCTGGACAAGGTTGTGGTGAGCGAGGACAACATCATCCTGCCGATCGGGCAGGGCTTGCAAGGCTCGCTCATGGCGATTGATATCGCGCGCGTCTCTATCGCGTCAGGGTGTTGCGGGTTGATGCAAGCGGCACTTGATACGGCCTTGTCCTATGCAAAGAATCGCAAGATGTTTGGCGGCAAGAACCTTGAACTTGACGGTATTCAGTGGATGCTTGGCGAGGTCGCGACGGACCTTGAAGTCTCACGTCTTCTCTATCGCAAAGCCGCAGAAGCGCTGGGTACGCCCGAGGGCCCCTTGATGGCGGCCCATGCCAAGCGTTTCGTGCCGGATGCCGCGCTTAAGGCTGCAAATACTTGCACGCAGGTTTTGGGTGGCATGGGATTGCTCGCGCCTTATGGTCTGGACCGTTTGTCGCGTCTTGCCCAGATGCTGCGGATCGTGGATGGCACGACCGAGATCAGCCGCGTCGTCATCGGGCGCGCCCTGCAAAAACGCGCGGCGGCCTTGCCCGATCTGCCGGTGCCCAAGGGGTTTGGTGAGGCTGGCAGCTAAGTCGCTGCGCACCCGAGCTATTCGGTTGCTGTAAAGCCCACGATCAACTGGTGCAGTCCGAGTGCCGCGCCTGCGAAGATCGCTGTGAGCGTGACAGGCGCGCTGAAGGCCAGCAGCGAGAACGCAGTCAGACCTTGGCCGATACTGCACCCGATGGCGATCACGGCACCGACACCCATCAGGCCTGCACCGATGATCTGGCGGCGCAACTCGCGCGGGTCCTCGCAGGCTTCCCAGCGGAAATGACCTTTGATCAGACTGCCAAGAAAAGCGCCGATCCAGACCCCCGCGACAGAGCCGATCCCGAATGAGAGTGACTGACCCGAGGCGGTCATCCCGTAAAGAATGGCTTCGCCGACTGGGGCCGAGAACGTGTGGGAGACAAGCGGCAAGTCATCGAAACCATGCGCGTTGATATACTGCATGCCGCCCCATGCGCTGACGACAGCAATGCCGACCGCGATGCCCCAGAAGATGGCTG
>CAYZKE010000080.1:9227-10173 GCA_964478505.1 uncultured Loktanella sp. | reverse complement strand
ACGGATTTCGTGCAAACTATCATGATTGTAGCCGGCTTGCTATGGCTGGCCATCAGCCTGACGGGGGAAGTTGGGGGCGTGAAGAAAGTGGTGGATAGTGTGCCGGATGGTTTTTTCCGGTTTTGGCCCGAGCGGGATTTCCACAGTATCGTGCACTATATCGCAGCTTGGATCACGATTGGGTTGGGCTCTATTCCACAGCAGGATGTATTCCAGCGGGTGATGGCGGCGCGCTCGGCCAAGACTGCGGTGCAATCTTCTTACCTAGCCGGCTTTATGTATTTGACCATTGGTTTTTTGCCCTTGTTTATTGGGTTATGTGGCAAGCTGCTTTATCCCGAATTGCAGTCGGGCGACACGCACTACTTTCTGCCATCCTTAGTACGACTTCGGGTGCGGTACTGGCCCCGGCAACAGTCATTGGCGAAAACCTGATCAAACCCCGCTTTCCGGATATGGGTGATAAGCGCTTGTTGCATGTCATGCGGCTTTCGGTGGTAGGCGTAGCCGTTTGCTCTGCTATAATGGCGATTACGAGCCAAAACATCTACGAACTAGTGGCACAGTCTTCCGCTTTGAGCCTGGTGAGCTTGTTCGTCCCTTTGGTGGCTGGATTGTATTGGAAGCGTGCTAATAATTCTGGTGCTTTGCTGGCGATTGTAGGCGGCATGGCGACTTGGATTGCTTGCGAGCTGATCGGCACGGAAGTTCCTAGCTTGATCTACGGTGGGCTGGCGAGCGCGCTGGGGATGGTAGTGGGTAGCTTATGGGTTAGAGCCTAAAAAAGGAAGAGCCCCTCCGATCGTGAAGATCGGAGGGGCTCTTCTTGTTAAAGCTTCCTTAGAAGCAACTCTTAGTTGTTCTTGAAGTAAGAATCTACTTCTTCACCAGCCTGTACTTTGTCCAAGCGCTCCTTAAACACTTTAGACATCTCCAGATCATCCTT
>CAYZKE010000080.1:5328-9217 GCA_964478505.1 uncultured Loktanella sp. | reverse complement strand
TCGGCGAGGAGCAGCGCGCCGTACGCGTTGCGCTGGAACTTCCTGAACGTGCGGCCGCTCGTGAACTCTTCGAACGCTTTGTCAAACTCAGCGTACACTTTCTTTTGCAATTCTTTGTACTTGGCAATACCTTCTTTGCTGTAGTCCTCTGCGAGCGCCTGCTGACGCTGTGTCAGGGATGCTGCACGGTTGTAATACAAAGCACCGATGCTGTAGATAGCATCTGCATAATCAGATTTTTGCTCAAGGGCTTGCTCGTAGTAGTCCAGCGCCTTGTCGAAGTTTTTATTTGCTACTTCATCGTTGCCCGCTTTGGCTTCCCGCTGATAGAGGTTGTCGTAGACGCTACCTAGGGTAGAGTACAAGGAAGCGTTGGTTGGTTCTGCTTTGATAGCAGCTTCCAAGCGGCTGATCAGCTCATCCATCTTGCCCAAGCGCAGGAAGTGGTTGATTTCTGCAAAAAGCAGAGAAACGGCATCCGGGTACTTTTCACGGCCTTCTTCAAGGTAAGTGTAGGCTTCGTCCATCTTAGAAGTATCCTGAGCTGTAATTTTATACAGGGATTCGTATACAGCTGGCTCATCGTAATCTGCTTCTTTCAGGGCTACGAAGTATTCTTTTGCTTTGTCTGCTTTACCAGCGTTGAGGGCTGCAAGGCCTGTGAGGTACTGCTGTTGCTCTAGATCCTCTTTTGCATCAAAGCGGCTGTCTTCCTTAGCCTCTTTCAGCTTGTTATGGATATCCATAGCCAGCTGGAAGTTCTGGTAAGAAAGTTCGTAGTCTTGGTCATTTTGAAAAGCAGCGATACCAAAGTTCAACAGATGGCCTTGTGCTTGCTGCAAACCCGTGTAAGCATCTTTTTCTTCATAGCGCTTTTCCGCCATTTCAAGTGCTTTCAGGTAAGCTTGCGCCCCTTTGATAGCAGGCATTTCTACTTTTGGCAGACCTTCTGTAGGCTGGTCCAGCTGTTGGGCAATGACGTACTGATTGGCGATAGTGTTGTACACCTCACCCTTGGTAAGATACGTCTTAGGGTCTTGTGCCGTTTCGGGAAGATGTCGCAATGATATGCCAAAACTTCAGGCAAGTCCGGGCATCCGCGTCATCCCCCGCAACGGATACAGGCTTATCGAAACAGAGTTTGAGAAAATTGCAAGCCTTGCCGCAGGGAAAGCGTGCGCGCGGGGTTTGACATTGCCTGCCACCAAGCCGTAGCGTTCGCAGGCCAAACTATCGTTAGGGGATATTCCGTGCTGGACCAGCCTATTGCTCAGATCGAAGGACTACGGGTCGAATTCCAGACAAAGGATGGCCCCGTTGTTGGCGTCGAAGATGTGTCGTTCTTTATCAATCCGGGTGAAACGGTGTGTGTTGTCGGGGAATCCGGTTCCGGCAAATCGGTGTCATCGCTATCGCTGATGCGGCTGGTTGAATATGGCGGTGGCACGATTGCCAATGGCCGGCTGCTGTTTGATCGCAAGGATGGCGGGCAGCTTGATCTGGCGGGGGCGGACCCGGATTTGATGCGCCACATTCGTGGCAATGAAATCGGGATGATTTTTCAGGAACCGATGACCGCGCTGAACCCTGTGTTTACCGTCGGGCGGCAACTGACCGAAGGGTTGCGTCTGCATATGGGCATGACCAAGGATCAGGCGGAAGAGCGCGCGGTTGAATTGCTGCGTCAGGTCCGTATCCCCGAACCCGAGCGGCGGTTGCATCAATATCCGCACGAATTGAGCGGCGGCATGCGCCAGCGGGTTGTGATTGCGATGGCGCTGGCGTGCGAGCCGCGTTTGCTGATTGCAGATGAACCGACAACCGCGCTGGATGTGACCATTCAGGCCGAAATTCTGGCCCTGATGGACCGGCTCAAGCGGGAAACCGGAACGGCGGTGATGTTTATCACCCACGATATGGCCGTTGTCGCGCAAATGGCCGACCGTGTTGTTGTCATGTTTCGCGGCAACAAGGTCGAAGAAGGCACGGTTCAGGAAATTTTTGAAAAACCGCAGCACGATTATACCAAGGCGCTGTTGGCGGCGGTGCCGAAACTGGGCGAAATGACCGGCACCAAGGTGCCATCGCCGATGAAGCTGCTGGGCAGTGAAGGCCAGAATATCGATCCGATCCTTGGCACGAATGACGTGTTGCTGAACGTCAAGAACCTGACCACGCGGTTTGTGGTCAAAGGCGGATTTTTCCGCCAGACCGTTGCCAATGTTCACGCTGTCGAAGATGTATCGTTCACGATTAACAAGGGCCAGACGCTCAGCCTTGTGGGGGAATCCGGTTGCGGCAAGTCGACGGCAGGGCGGTCCATCCTGCGTCTGGTCGAACCGATGTCGGGTGAAATTGATCTGGATGGTGTCAACATCATGAAACTGGACCAGTCCCGCCTGCGCGAGGCGCGGTTGGATATGCAGATGGTGTTTCAGGATCCGTTCGCATCGTTGAACCCGCAAATGCAGCTCAGCGATCAGGTGGCGGAACCGATGTGGAATTTCGGCATGAACTGTCAGGGGGACAGCGCCAGCGCGTGGCCATTGCCCGTGCCCTTGCGCTGAACCCGAAACTGATCATCGCGGACGAGGCCGTATCGGCGCTGGATGTGTCGGTACAGGCGCAGGTGCTGAACCTGATGATGGAACTGCAATCGGAACTGGGCGTGTCCTATCTGTTTATCAGTCATGATATGGCCGTGGTGGAGCGGGTCAGCCATCAGGTCGGGGTGATGTATCTGGGCCGGATCGTGGAACGCGGCCCGCGTGACCGTGTGTTCGAAAACCCGCAACATCCCTATACGCAGGCGCTGATGAAGGCCGTGCCGATCGCCGATCCGCGCCAGCGCAAGGATGAACGCGATCTGAATTTCAAACCGATTCCGTCGCCGATCCATCCGGTCGGCTACACCCCCGAACCATCGGTCTATGACGAAGTCGAACCGGGACATTTCGTACTGACCAGCGAAAGCGGATACTAAGGAAAACACATGACAACGCGTCTTAGCGCCAAGGACATCATGGACAAACTGGTGTCCTTTCCAACGGTCAGCCGTGATACAAACCTGCCGCTGGTGGATTGGGTGCAAACCTATCTGGACAGTCAGGGCATCACATCCCACCGCTGGACCGATCCGGATCAACCGCACAAGGCGGCGGTTTTTACCCATGTCGGCCCCATCATCGAAGGGGCGATCGTGTTGTCCGGCCACACCGATGTGGTGCCGGTCGACGGCCAGCCGTGGGATACAGACCCGTTCACGGTTGTCGAAAAAGACGGCAAGTATTTCGGACGCGGCACCTGCGACATGAAAGGTTTTGACGCGCTGGCAATCTGGGCCCTGGTCGAGGCACATCATCGCGGTGTGAAACGGCCACTGCAACTGGCGCTTAGCTTTGACGAGGAAGTCGGCTGTACCGGCGCGCCGCCCATGATCGAAGCAATGCAACCGGTGCTGCCCAAGGGATCGGCCGTGATTGTCGGTGAACCGTCGATGATGAAGGCCGTGACAGGCCACAAGGGCGGGCAGGGCTTTGCCACCCACGTCATCGGGTTCGAGGTGCATTCTTCCCTGATGCATACGGGCGTGAACGCGATCATGTCCGGTGCCAAGCTGATCGAATGGGCGAACGAGATGAACGCCGCCAACAGGGCGGCCAAGCCCACCGATCTGGCCGCGATGTTCGAACCGCCCTATACCACAGTGCATGTGGGCATGATCGAAGGCGGTACCGCGCATAACATCACCGCCAAGGATTGCCGGTTCGATATGGATTTCCGCGCCGTGGCAGGCGAACGGATGGAAGAGTGGGGCGAACGCTATCTTGCCCGCGTGTGCGAGGTCGAGGCCGAAATGCAGGCGGTTCATCCCGACGCGCGCATTGAT
>CAYZKE010000080.1:0-5318 GCA_964478505.1 uncultured Loktanella sp. | reverse complement strand
GGCCGGACCGCGGCCCGCGGCCTGGAATCGTCGGCGGACGCCCGCATCGATGTGAAGCAACATTTCTTTGTACCGCCGCTGCACCCCGAACCCAAGGGCGAGGCTGAAATGCTGGTGCGCGCCCTGACAGGCGACAATGCCGGTCATGTTGTGAGCTATGGCACCGAGGCGGGGCAGTTTCAGGCGGCGGGGTATTCAGCGGTGATCTGTGGCCCCGGAGACATCGCGCAAGCCCATCAGCCCAACGAATATGTGACAGTTGCGCAGTTCAACGCCGGTGTCGCCTTTATGGAGCGGTTGGTGCAGCGTCTTGCAACCGAAGGATAGGTCATGCCGATCAAGAACCGTTTTGCCGAAATGCACGCCGAAATCACCGGTTGGCGCCGCCACCTGCACCAGCATCCCGAATTGCAGTTCGACGTACATGAAACAGCGGCGTTCGTGCAGGACAGGCTGACCGAATTCGGGGTGGATGACATTACCCCCGGCATCGGGCAGACCGGCGTTGTGGGCGTGATCCGTGGCAAGACCAACACATCGGGCCGCGTGATCGGATTGCGCGCCGATATGGATGCTTTGCCCATACACGAGGCCACGGGGCTGGATTACGCCAGCAAGACACCGGGCAAAATGCACGCCTGCGGTCATGACGGCCACACGGCGATGCTGCTGGGCGCGGCGAAATATCTGGCGGAAACCCGCAATTTTGACGGCACGGTTGTGCTGATCTTTCAGCCTGCCGAAGAAGGCGGCGGGGGCGGGCGCGAAATGGTCAATGACGGGTTGATGGAGCGTTGGAACATTGACGAGGTTTATGGCCTGCACAACGCCCCCGGTGTGGATGTGGGAAAATTCCAGATCCGCCCCGGTGCCTTAATGGCGTCGGCCGATGAGATTTTCATTACCGTAACGGGCCGCGGAGGCCACGCCGCCGCCCCGCACGAGGCGATTGATCCCAATCTGGCGGCGGCGCATGTGTTGATCGCGCTGCAATCCATCGCCAGCCGCAATATCGATCCACTGGCGCATGTGGTTGTGTCGGTCTGTTCACTGCACAGTGACAATGATGCGACCAATGTGATCCCGCAATCGGTGAAGATGGGCGGCACTGTGCGCACGCTGGATGAAGCGGTGCGATTACAGGTCAAGGACCGGATCATTGCATTGGCCACGGCAACGGCGCAGGCCTATGGCTGCACTGCGGATGTGGTGTGGGAAGACGGCTATCCCGTCACGGTCAATGCCGCTGCCAATACCGAATACGCGGCCAACGTGGCGCGCGCTGTGGCGGGCGAGGTAGAAGACGATACCGCCCCGATCATGGCTGCCGAGGATTTTTCATTCATGTTGAACGAACGCCCCGGCGCCTATATCTTTCTGGGCAACGGGGGCGGCGCAACCGTCCACCACCCCGAATACAATTTCAATGACGAGGCCATTCCGGCAGGCTGTAGCTGGTTTGCCGAAATGGTCGAAACACGTATGCCCGTCGCCTGAACAGGTGCGGTCAAGGTGCCGGTGCCGTGATGCACCGGCCCATTTATAAGGAAAGCAAACAGATGCCCGTCAAGAACCGACTTGCTGAAATGCACGACGAAATCACCGCATGGCGACGTGACATTCACGAACATCCCGAAATTCTGTTCGAAACGCACCGCACCAGCGCTTTGGTTGCGGACAAGCTGAAGGCCTTTGGCTGTGACGAGGTGACAACCGGTATCGGGCGCACCGGAGTTGTCGGGGTGATCCATGGCAAATCCAACACCAGTGGCAAGGTGATCGGGCTGCGCGCCGATATGGACGCGCTGCCGATCCACGAACAGACGGGGCTGGACTATGCCAGCAAAACCCCGAATGCGATGCATGCCTGCGGTCATGACGGACACACCGCGATGTTGCTGGGGGCGGCCAAATACCTGGCCGAAACCCGCAATTTTGACGGCACTGTGGTGATCATTTTCCAGCCCGCCGAAGAAGGCGGCGGCGGTGGGCGCGAAATGTGTGCAGACGGGTTGATGGAGCGTTGGAACATTGACGAGGTCTACGGCATGCACAACTGGCCGGGCCATCCCGTGGGCAGTTTCGCGATCCGTCCGGGTGCGTTTTTTGCATCCACCGACCAGTTCGAAATTGAAGTCGAAGGGCGGGGCGGGCACGCGGCCAAGCCGCATGAAACCATTGATACAACCGTCATCGCCAGCCACATCGTGCTGGGCTTGCAAACCATCGCCAGCCGAAATGCCAATCCGGTGGATCAGGTCGTGGTGTCTGTCACGTCATTTGAAACCTCGTCAAACGCATTCAATGTCATCCCGCAACGTGTTCATATCAAGGGCACAATCCGCACGATGAGCGCCGAAGTGCAGACCTTGGCCATCGCGCGGCTGAAAGCGATCTGCGAAGGCACGGCTGCCACGTTCGGCGGCAGTGCCAACGTGATCATGCATCCGGGTTATCCCGTAATGGTGAATTCCGAAGAACAGACCCGCTTTGCCGCCGAGGTGGCGCGTAAAGTGTCAGGCGATTGCGATGAAAACGCCGCGCTCGTCATGGGGGCCGAAGATTTCGCCTATATGCTGGAAGAACGCCCCGGTGCCTATATTCTGGTCGGTAACGGCGATACGGCGGCGGTGCACCACCCCGAATACAATTTCAACGACGAGGCTATTCCGGCAGGGTGCAGCTGGTGGGCCGAGATTGTGGAACAGCGGATGCCCGCGGCCTAAGGCGGGCGAAACATGGGCGGCGGGCGCGTCAGCGCCCCGCCCATACGTCCTGATAAACCTGTTCTATTCCAGCGGCTTCCGCTGCGGCGCTAAAGCTTTTTTCCGCAATCATCCGCGCGGATTTCGCCATCGCTGCGTGGCGGATGCGATCTGACAGGATCGCGCGGGCGGCCTCTGACGCCGCCTGTGCATCACCTTGTGCAACGACCACACCGGTTTTTCCCTGCGCGCTAAAGGCGTTGTAATATCCTGCGTCCGACCCGACGAAGGGCACGCCCGAGGCCATGCCTTCCAGCGGAACCATGCCGTAGCCTTCATAGCGGGGCAGTTGCACAACAAGGGTCAGCGCGCGCATCAGCGCGGGCAGGGCATCGGGCGCGGTTTCCCCGATGAACAGGATACGATCCTGCAAACCGGCGCTGGAAATTCTGGATTTCAGTTTGTTCAGAAACCCCAGATGCTCCTTGGCCGCCCGTCCGACAACAAGCGCAACCGCATCGGGCAGGTCCGGCAGCAGGTGCAGCATGGACTCGACAAACAGGTCAGTGCCCTTTTCCGGGCGGATGCGCCCCACGGTCGCGATGCCCATGGTGCCGCCATAGCCCGAAGCGGCCACGGCGCGCACATTGGGCACAAAATCGGCCGCGCGGTCCGTCGTGGCAATCACCGCGTCCATTTTGCGGATCAGCCAGCGTGGATAGGCCGAATGCAGCCGTTGCGCCGCCGAGGTGAACACGATCCGGATCGGCAGACGCAGGACATCGCGCGCCCAGATCGCGGTTTGCATTTCGGGATTGCGGCGCACGTGCCAGATCGAAAAATCGCGCCCTGCTGGCGGGGTGCGCGACAATGCCTTGGCCGCCGCCTTGCTGATCGGCGCAGGCGCGCCGGGCAGGGCGTGGCCGACAAGGCGCAGATCATGCCCGTTCACCTGCTGGCGGATCACATTGGCCGCCGTTGCCGATACACCGGTGAAATTGCGATTGAAATTGGTGACGTATAGATCGGGCATATGACCTAGCTAGCGCAGTTGCAGATCGCGTGAAAGGTTTGTGGCAACGGTGTCAAGCCGATCACTTTGCGCGGTGACAAAGCCTGTTGCGGCCGTGCGCATGGCATCCAGTTCGCCGGGCGCATCCAGAAGCGTTTTCATGGCCAGCGCCAGTTCTGCGCTGTCATTTACGATGCGCACTGCACCGGCCTCCTGCAAAGCTTCAAACGTTTCGGCGAAATTCAAGCTGAATTTGTTCTTCGAAAAGGGATTTATATACAATGGCTCCTGCACCGGCGTCTTCCAGCGCTTCAAACGTTTCGGCGAAGTTCGTCACATGCGGCCCACTTACCACCGCACCACCTGCCTGTGCGACCTCGAACGGGTTGTGACCGCCGATTGGCAGCAGCGATCCGCCCAAGAACACCAGCGGACACAGCGTGTACCACAGGCCGGTTTCCCCCAATGTATCGGCCAGATAAACTTGGCTGTCGGGCGCAAGGGGCGCCTCCGCGCTGCGTTGGGCGAACCGCAGACCGGCCTGTGTGATCAGGGCTTTGACCGTGTCGGCACGCTCGGGGTGGCGGGGCACAAGGATCAGGCAAAGGTCGGGGTGGTTGGCCAGCAACAACTTGTGCGCGTCCAGCACAATTTCCTCTTCCCCGGCGTGGGTTGAACTGGCAACCCACACAGGGCGGGGGCCGATCTGTGCCTGCATCGCTTCCAACGCCGCAGGATCAACCGGCAACGGGGCTGATGTGGCTTTCAGGTTTTCGCCCACAGCGACGCGCGCCGGATCGGCCCCGAGGGCGACCAGATTGTCTGCGGTTATCTGGTTCTGAGTTAGAATCCTGTCAAACTGTTCCAGCAACAGCGCCGCCGTCGCGGGTAGTTTGTGCCAAGTGCGCACCGATTTGTCCGACAGGCGCGCATTCAGCAGAACCATGGGTATGCCCGTTGCCTTGGTGCGGATCAGCATTTGTGGCCAAAGCTCGCTTTCCACAAACACCGCGCCATCGGGGTGCCAATGGGCCAGAAACCGGTTCAGCGGGGCGCGCGCGTCAATGGGGGCAAACTGGTGCACGCTGCGCGGCGGCAGGCGCTGCGCAATCAGTTTGGCCGACGTGGCCGTGCCGGATGTGATCAGAAAGGACAGGTCAGGGTGCAGGGTGCCAAGGCGCGCAATCAGCGTCAGCACCGAAAGGCTTTCGCCGACGCTTGCCGCGTGGAACCAGATCAGGGGGCCATCGGGGCGGGGCATCGTGGCGCGCCCCAGACGTTCGCGGATGCGGGGTGCCGGAACATCCTGCGCGGTCAGTTTCTTGGAAATACGGCGAAACGCCAGCGGGGCGAGCAGGGCGCTGATCGCGACATATAGCCGGTACACCAGCGTCGGACGGGGCATGGATCAGCCGCCTGTGTGGCTCATGTGCCGTGGCATCTGACCATCCAGCTTTTGGCGCGAATAATCGAAATCATGGCCCTTTGGCTTGCGTTCGATCGCGGCGCGGATAGCGTTTTGCAGCGGTTCAACCGTATCGGGATGGTCGCGCAACGGTGCGCGCAGGTCGGCCATGTCTTCCTGCCCCAGACACATATAC
>CAYZKE010000079.1:0-10221 GCA_964478505.1 uncultured Loktanella sp. | reverse complement strand
GCCGCAATCATTTTCTGGCGCGCCTTATAGCCCAGCGCGGTCAGGACGCGGCTGCGGTCAAGCAAGCGGACCGTCGGGGATTTATCGCGCAGGGCATACGACATGGCCATGGCCAGTTCGGCACCTGCAACGCCGCCTCCGATGATTGCGATATGCGGGGCATTGGCAGAGGCGCGGAAGCTGTCCCAGCGCGATGCGAAGGTGCTCAGCGGCTTGGCGGGGATCGCATGCGCCGTAAAGCCGGGCAAATCGGGCATGGCAGAGGTAATACCGACATCGACCGAGACCACATCATAGGCGATAGGTGGACGGCCTGAAACCGCGATAGTCTTCGCATGTGTGTCGATGCCAGTGGCGTAGCCGTCAATAATCCGCGCACCTGCAAAGCGGGCCAGTTTCACCAGATCAATATCAAGCTCGTCGCGGGTGTAATGCCCTGCAACGAACCCCGGCAGCATTCCCGAATAGGGCGCAGTTGGTCCGGGATTTATAACCGTTACCCGCACACCCGGCAAAGGATTCATGCCCCACTTGCGCAGCACAAGCGCATGTGTATGACCGCCGCCAATCAGCACGAGGTCGCGGGTCAGGGGGATACTGTTCATACCTTGTTGTAGCGGGGTCGCGGTCAGGGGGAAAGCCACTGTCCCTGCCAATGACGATCACGTGAGAAACCGGCACGGCGATGGTCAGTCCCGAGGTGGACAGCGTCGATGGTCGTGACATGGCATTGCAGTACGGCGAAGGTCTCCGGATCGGGCGTTTTGACATAGTCGAGCGCAGTCGCGATCGGCTGACCGGGCGGCGGGGTGACACCGTAGGATTGCTGGGCATGATCGGGGATATTGTCCCAAAGTGCACGGGTCTGCGCGCCCGAGAGGATCGTCACTTCGGCCTGTAGCCTTATTTGCAGGTTCTGCTTGGCATCCCAGATATGCAATGCTGCGCGGGGCAAGGCCCGCAGGCTCTTGATCTTGTCGGAATAGAGATCCGTATGGACAGTAACGACCCCCGCCGCGCGCTCAGCAGACCGCAGCACCACTGTGCGCGCCTCCGGCCACCCCTCGGGCGACACAGTTGCAAAGGTCGGGCGGCGTGCAGGATGTTTGGCATCAGCGACACCGCGCCCCAACGTGCCCCAGAGTTTGCCCCAGATGCCGTCTGTGGTTTCGAACCAGTCACTCATAGCCCGTCATCTCCAAGTATCCGATACCCTCATGGCTGCCCGTGACTGTGACAGGGCCTTCCCAATAGGGCACGCTTGTTGCCATCCACGCGTTCTCATTGATCGCAGCAACGGTCACATTGACACCTTCGGCAGGCAGTTCCACATGCCATCGCACGGGCACGCCCATGTCATTCGTGGCAAGGGGTGTCGCAACCAAGGCGCCGTTGGTGTAGGGCGTTGTTTGTCCATCAGGCGTGATCCAGGTGGCAGAGGTAAAGTTCTGGCCGTCGGTCTGTTGCAGGCGGAACCCCATCATTTTGTTGCCATCGTCAAATGACAGCGAGAACCAGTCCCAGCCCGTCTGGTTTTCTGCCAAGGGCTGTGATGACCATTCACGGTCAAGCCACGCGTTCCCTGTCACTGCAACGTCGCCCCCGGGCAGTTGCAGGGTGCCTTCGATAGCAAAGAAGGGCTGCGAGTAATAGTAGGACGCCTGCCCTGCGGCGGATTTCACCGAATAGCCGTCTTCGCCGTGAAAAATCAGCGGGCCTTGGGCCGTCAGCGCCATATCATAGGCAAAATCAGGCGCGCTTGCAGTCATGTGCAGGGTGTTCCAGTCGCCTGTCAGTTCCCAGTCGTCTATCCATGCTTCAAAAGGGTCCGCCGTCACCCCGGCCTGACCGATCCCGCCGCGGGCCAGCCGTTCGGCAACGAAGTGCTGATCGGGTGTTGTGACCGCCGCGTGTCCCATCCACAGTTGGGGTGCTGTCCAGCCATCGCCCGCCTCGGGCGCGAGGGCAGAGCGGAACAGGGTCCATTGCAGCCCATAGGGCGTGCCGTCCGCTGCCTCAAGATTGGCGGTCAGATACCACCATTCGATGCGGTAATCGTGATGCGCGCCGTGATCGGCCGGGAAGTTGAATAGCGGGTCCGGTTGCGGAACAGAAAAGCCTTCGGCTTGGGTCCCCAGACCGGCAAAGCCTTGTGCCAGCGCCGGCATGGGCAGGCAGAAAGCAAGGAAAAGCGCTTTAACGTTCATTGGAAAATACCTTGAGCAAATCCGCAGGGGGTGTCCGCGCCAGCCTGCGGGCGGGCCAGAGAGCGGCAAGCCCGGCCGCCAGCAACGCGAAAACCCCCATGCGGGCATAGTCCAGCGGGAAAAGATACATCGGCAGCTTCCATCCAAAGGCCGCCACATTCACCACCGCGAGTAAGGCCCATGCCAGCGCAAGGCCCAGTGGCAAGGCAACGACAGCCGTGAGCAGGGCGAGCATCACGGCGCGGAAAAGTTCAAGCCTGCCGAGTTGCTGACGTGTCATGCCCATCGCCCACGCAGGGGCCAGTTGCGGGACGCGCATGCTGGCAAGGGTCAGCAGACTCATCAGGATGGCGAAACCGGCGACCGCAAGGGTGAGAATGTTGAGGGCGGTTGTGACGGTGAAGGTGCGTTCGAAAATCGCCAGCGAGATTGCTTTGATGCCCGCTTGGTTTACGGTTTGGGTCGCGGCAATGCCTGTTGCGGCTTCCAGCGCGTCAACAAAATCCGGCACTGTTTCAGGGTCCATCCGCAGGCCAAAGTTTTGGGGTGCGATGTCGGGGTAGAGGGTGGCGAAAACCTCTTCGCCGATCACCGCCTGCCCGATCGGATTGCCATAGTCGCCGTAGACACCTGCGATAGCAAAGGCGGTGTCTTGCAGCATGATTTCATCGCCGACCATCAGGCCCGCGCGGCGCGAGAGTTGTTCGTTGATCAACACGGTTTGCCCTGAGAAGGTGCTGTCCCAGGGATCGTTCGCTTGCTGCAGGAACACCCAGTTGTCACGATAGGTGGCATGGTCGCGCGCGCCGTAAACCTCGGTCGGTTGACCCGCCACTTCGGTCTCGGCGCTTTGGATCGGTAGGATGATGTCGGTGCGGGGCGTGGCAAACGCGATCAAGGCGGCGGTTTGCGCATCGTTTTCGGTACGCACGTAAAGTTCGGACGCCAATCGCTGGTCAAGAAAATCGGTGAAGGTCAGGCGGAAGCTCGACACCATGGTCGAGACGCCGACATTGGCAGCCATCGCAAGCAGCAGC
Organism: uncultured Loktanella sp.; assembly: GCA_964478505.1. GTDB lineage: Bacteria > Pseudomonadota > Alphaproteobacteria > Rhodobacterales > Rhodobacteraceae > Yoonia. The sequence goes on along the minus strand of CAYZKE010000079.1, from coordinate 6,977 downwards.
GCCATCAGCGCAAGCGACAGGCCCGGCAATTGCTGGCGTGTATCGGCCCAGAACCACTGGGCGGTGACGGATCGGGCAAGTCTGCTTGCGAAGGCAAGGAGCCGGTCAAGGATGATAGGCAAGGCCAGCGCCGCCCCGATCAAAAGCGCACCCAGCAAAAGAAAGCCTCCGATCATGTCGGTGGCAGTGAACATCAACACGCCAGAGAGCATCAGCAAAATCGCGGCCGCGGTCCCTTGCCAGATTGCGCGCCGCCCTGCGGCCATCGCCAACGCACGGGGCTGGGCCGCGGCGAGCAATGGCATTTGCGCCATCTGATAAAGCGCACCACCCGCAGCGAGCGCCGTGCCGCCCAGTGCAATCGCCATACCCGAAAGCCACCATGACGGGCGCAGTTGGAGCGTACCGGAAACATCGGCCCCGTAAAGCCCGCGCAATGTGGCGGCAACATCAGGCAGCAGCAGGGCCGCGATCACATAGCCCAGCGCAACGCCAATGACGCCTGCGACAAGGGCAAAGAGCATGAGTTCCGCGCCTAAAAGCAGGATCAGGCGGCGCAGCGGCAGCCCCAAGGCACGCAGGGTGCGCACCACAGGGCGGCGTTGTTCGAAGGCGAGGCCAATGGCACCGTTGACGATAAAGATGCCGACAGCAAAAGACAGCAGACCAAAGGCCGTCAGGTTCAGGTGAAAGCTATCGGTCAGCCGTGCGATATCGCTCCCGCCTTGGGCGGGTTGCAGGGTCAGTTCGGGGGCAATGATATCAAACGCGGGGCGACCGATAGGTTGACCGCGCAGGACGATCAAACTGTCAATCTGGTCTGGTTTGGCCAGCAGGCGCTGTGCCACGCCGATATCTGTGACAGCAGTGTTGGGGGCGGCATCCGGTGTGACGATGATGTTGAGGCCTGCCAGCTGTTCTGCGACTTCGGCATTGGCGAAAAGCTGGCCCTCGCCTGTGAGGAAAGACGTAAGGTCTGTTCCTTCCTGCAACGATACCGGCCCCACCCCGCCCGGCGCTGTCAGTGGCTCAACCCCGATAATCCGCACGCCATCCAGCCGCCCCTGCACCACGGGGCTGACCAGCCAACCTGCACGTCGCAGGGCGACATAGGTCTCTTGGGCCATCGGTTGCCCGTCGCGGCGCACAAGTCTGTCGTATTGCCCCTCGCCCAAGGTCGCAGCGGCGGCATCGTAGCTGGCGCGCGCCTCGGCGTTGACAGCTTGCACGCCGGACCAAAGTGCTGTGGCCAGTGCCAGCCCCGCTAGCAACGTGAAAAGCTGCAGGGGGTTGCGCCACCAATGTGACAGAAGCGCGTGAAGGGTCGTTGTGGTCATGCCACGCGGCCCGCGCGCAGGTGCAGGCGTCGCGACATGCGTGCGGCAAGGCCTTCGGAATGGGTGACCATCAAAAGGCCTGCGCCTGTCTCGGCGACAAGTTCGAGCATCAGGTCAAGGACGGTGCTGGCAGTGGCCTCATCGAGGTTGCCGGTGGGTTCATCGGCCAGTACCACACGGGGTTTCGGGGCCAATGTGCGGGCAATCGCCACGCGCTGCTGCTGGCCACCTGAAAGCTGCTCGGGGTATTTGGCAAGGTGGGGTGTCAGCCCCATACGTGCGGCCAATGCTGCGTCCCAATCAGGGTCGTGACGCCCCGCAAGACGTGCCTGAAACGCGATGTTATCGGACACGCGCAAGCTGGGGATCAGGTTGAACTGCTGGAACACCACGCCCACGGTGCCCCGTCGCAGGGCCGCGCGACCAGCATCGTCAAGGGCGGCGATATCGCGCCCTTCATGCAGGATTTGGCCGCTGTCAGGCGTATCAAGACCGCCGATCAGGTGCAGCAACGTGCTTTTGCCACTCCCGGATTCGCCTGTCAGCGCCAATGTCTCGCCTGATGCCAGCGTCAGGTCGATACCGCGCAGCACGTCAAAAGGACCATCAGCGGTGTGGTAGGTTTTATGAATATCTTGAACGTTCAGTAACATGGTTTTCACGCCTCTGGGCTAGAGGTAACGCACCTGCCGCAGAAGGAAACGCCTATTGCGACGAATAGGCCTGCTGCGGCGCCTGCAACAAGGGGGGCTTTTCCATTTCGGTCATTCCCAGCAGGGTTCAACAATCATTTCATCGACCTCGTGGCACAGGCTCAAAATGCATCCCATCGCGACCTCGCAGGAAATTCGGAATGATGCACCAGATTTGCCGCGACGTTCTGCTGTTTCTTTTTCTCTGCAACGATACGATCATTGCAATTGAAAGCGAAAGGGGCTGACATGACCGAGATCGTAATATTGGGTGGGGCGCGGACGGCAATCGGGACCTTTGGCGGGTCTCTCGCAGGAACGCCCCCAATTGAACTGGGCACGGTTGCAGCAAAAGCCGCGCTTGAACGTGCCGGTGTGGACGCCGGCCAAGTGGGGCATGTGGCGTTCGGACATGTGATCAATACCGAACCGAAGGACATGTATCTCAGCCGTGTCGCTGCCATGAATGCAGGGATCCCCGAGACAACACCGGCGATGAACGTGAACCGCCTCTGCGGATCGGGCGTGCAGGCCATTGTGTCGGTCATGCAGTCGCTGATGCTGGGGGATGCCGATTTTGGCCTTGCTGGCGGGTCCGAGAACATGAGCCGGTCACCCTTTATCATCTCTGACCAGCGCTGGGGCGCCAAGATGGGCGATATCCGCACGCGGGATATGATGTTGGGCGCACTGAACTGTCCTTTTGGCACAGGTCACATGGGTGTCACGGCCGAGAATGTCGCGGGCGAACATCATGTCACCCGCGCAGAGCAGGATGCCTTTGCCCTGCTCAGTCAGGAACGTGCCGCCGCCGCAATTGCGGCAGGATACTTTGACAGCCAGATTGCCCCCGTCCCCGTCAAACAGCGCCGCGAGATCGTGGATTTCATGACGGACGAACACCCTAAGGCTACGACATTGGAGGCGCTGTCCGGACTGCGCCCTGTGTTCCAGAAAGACGGATCGGTCACGGCGGGCAATGCCTCGGGCCTGAACGACGGGGCGGCGGCGATTGTGCTGGCAACAGCCGAGGCGGCGGAAAAGGCGGGGCTGACGCCGAAATTCCGTATTCTGGGCTATGCGCATGCCGGTGTGCGGCCGGACGTCATGGGCATCGGACCTGTGCCTGCGGTAAAGAACCTCTTGGCGAAAACCAAGCTGACGGTCGACGATTTCGATGTGATTGAATCGAACGAGGCCTTTGCATCGCAGGCTTTGGCGGTATCCAAGGAGCTTGGCTTTGATCCCGCCCGTGTGAACCCCAATGGCGGCGCGATTGCGCTGGGCCATCCTGTGGGGGCGACGGGTGCGATCATCACAGTGAAAGCAATGTTTGAGCTGGAACGCATCGGCGGCAAGCGCGCATTGATCACGATGTGCATTGGCGGCGGTCAGGGGATTGCGCTGGCGATCGAGCGGATCTGACGGGCGGTCAGAAACCGATCGGCTTTTGCATTTCAGCGAGGGCGGCGACGATGCTCATCGCCGCCAACGCGGAACTGCGCGGGTTGTCGGGCAGCCCCTTGCCCGCGATCTGGAAATGGAACGTGCCGAAGGCCCCCTGCACCGCAATTTCGTGGATATTCTCAGTCATGGTGGGGTCGGCGATCAATTCCACCTGCGTCTTGTCAAATCCGATCCCCGCAAGGGCGACAGCGGCGGCGACATTGGCGTTTTTGGGATAGGCAAGTGCGGCCTCGCGCGCGGTGCCGTTGAAATGGGGCGTTGGTAGGGTGATCGCATCCAGATCAATCGCAGCTTCGGCGGGTGATCCGCGCCAGCCTTTAGGCGGCTTGCGACCGGTGTAACTGACCTGTGAAATCGTGCCGACCGCTGCGCTGCGTAGCGCATCCAGCCCGCCGATGGCGCCACTCACCAGATGCAGCCGCGCGCCACCTGCGATGCCTGCATCGCGCAAGGATCGTTCAATCTGCAGGTCGGCCAAAGCACCCAGCGAGACGGTCATCACGTCAATGCCCAGCGCCAGGGCGACAGGACCATGTGCAGCAAGCGCCTGATGCCCGCCGCAGTCGATCACCAGATCGGGGCGCGATGGCAGATCATTCAGGTCAGCGATACAAGGTGGCGTGCAATCCCCAATCTCTCTACCGGGGCGCACGATTGCGGCGATCTCGGTGATGTTCAGCGCGGGCAGTTGCGCGCGGACGTAGCGCGCAATCGCGCCCTGCCCGATGATAGCAACGGTGCGCCCCATCAGGTTGGGTAATCGCGCAGGAACACCCATTTGTCGCCTTCAGACAGGTCAGGATCATAGGCATAGCCGCCGCTGCCAAAGTCTTTCAGACCCTCGGCCTCGGTCACGCGGTTTTCAACCACGAACCGCGCCATCGCACCGCGGGCGCGTTTGGCGAAAAAGCTGACAATACGCGGTTTGTCGTCTTTGACTTCCATAAAGACCGGCGTGATCACCCGCAGTTTCAGCGCCGCGCGGTCCGCTGCGCCGAAATATTCCTGACTGGCGCAATTGACTAGCGTTTCGGTGCCGACTTTTTCGGCCTGCGCGTTCAGCGCCTTGGCAATGGTATCGCCCCAATAGTCATAAAGCGATTTGCCGCGCCGTGTTTTCAACCGGCTGCCCATTTCGAGCCGGTAGGGCTGGATCGCATCAAGCGGGCGCAACAGACCATAAAGGCCCGACAGAATGCGCAGATGGTCCTGCGCCCATGCCAGATCATCCTCGGTCAACGTCTTGGCTTCCAACCCCTGATAGGTATCGCCGTTGAACGCCAAAGCCGCTGGTTTCGTGGCCGACGCATCCGGCGTGGCGGCAAAAGCATTGAACCGGTCACGGTTAAGCCGTGCCAGATCGTCCGAAATGCTCATCAGGCTTTTGAGCTCTTTCAACGTCAGGTTCTTGGCGGTTTTGGACAGGCGCACAGCGTCTTCCTGAAAATCAGGGGCGGTGGCGGGAATATCAACGGGCTCCATGTCGAGCGATTTGGCAGGGGAAACGACAACAAGCATTTGGGCATCCTTTCGATCTTGCACAGGGATGTAACATGACCAGCCACATTGACCACCCCTCTGGTGTCCGCACACGGCTGGGGCTATGTCTTGGCCAATCAAAAGGGAGTGCGCCATGAAACTTTGTCGGATCAGAACAGCAGACGGGATCAAACCAGCAGCAGTGGATGCTGCGGGCGCTTTGCGTGATTTGTCAGGACACATTGACGATGTGACCGCTGCTCAGATTGCACCGGACGCGCTGCGCGCCCTTGCCGCCATTGATCTTGACGCCTGTCCTGTCATTGCCGGCAAACCAGCCCCTTTTCTAAGCGATGTGCGGCGCGTCTTCTGCATCGGGCTCAACTATTACGACCACGCCGCAGAGATGAACATGGCGATCCCCGATCATCCGATCCTGTTCATGAAGGCCTGCGAGGTCACAGGCGCGCATGATCCGATCATCATTCCCAAAGGGGCGACCAAGACCGACTGGGAGCTGGAACTGGGCGTTGCCATCGGCAGTCGGGCCCAACATGTGACAGAGGAAGCCGCACTGGATCACGTAGCAGGATATTTCGTCGGCAATGACGTGTCGGAACGGGCATTCCAGCTTGAGTTTGGCGGTCAGTGGATGAAAGGCAAATCGGCAGACAGCTTTGCCCCGATCGGCCCTTACCTTGTGACCAAGGACGCGGTTCCGGATGTGCAGAACCTTTCAATGTCGCTGGAAATCAACGGCGAGCAGATGCAGAAAGGGTCAACCAAGACGATGATCTTTTCGGTGGCGCAGATCGTAGCGCATGTCAGCCAGTTCGTCACCCTGCAGCCCGGCGACCTTATTCTGACAGGGACGCCGCCCGGTGTCGGCGTTGGCCACAAACCACCACGCTTTATGAAAGCGGGCGATATCCTGACGGCAGAAATTGAAGGGCTTGGTGCGCTACGGCAAGAAGCCGTCGCATTCAAAGACTAGTTGAGCTGGACCTGCAGCGGATACTGGCCATTCTCGAATGGACCAAAAAGATCATCCAGATCAGGGTGGTCGACAGGCTCGCCCGAATAATCAGCGACAAGGTTCTGTTCCGAGACATAGGCCACATAAAAGCTCTGCTCGTTCTCGGCCAAGAGGTGATAGTACGGCTGGTCCTTTTTGGGCCGGCTGTCCTCAGGAATAGCATTGTACCATTCGTCTGTGTTCGAAAACATGGCATCCACGTCAAAGACCACACCCCGGAAAGGATGCTTTCTGTGGCGTACAATTTGGCCAAGATGATATTTCGCGCGCGTTTTGAACATGGTCTTCCTATTTGTCTCCTTATAAGTCTGCCGCACGCGAAAAGTCCACGCTTGCAGCCAAGATTTAAAGGAAACAGTTTGTGAACCTCGTCCTGACAGTTCTGAATATCACCGCGCCGGTCTTTCTTTTGGCGGCTATCGGATTCGTCTGGGTCAAACTGGGGTTTGAGTACAGCGTCACCTTTGTCACGCGTATGGCGATGACACTGGCGGTACCGTGCCTGATCTTTGTGGCGTTGATGAACATAGACGCCGCACCACAGGCGATTGCCACGCTGTCACTGGCCTCATTCGTGGCCTATCTGGTTGTCATGGCGGGTTGTTTCATTCTTGTGAAAGCAGCGCGGCTCGACACGCAAACCTATCTGGCACCGCTGATTTTCGGCAACACGGGCAACCTTGGCCTGCCGCTGGCGCTCTTTGCTTTTGGCGAGACAGGGTTGGGCTATGCGGTGGTCGTCTTTGCGGTGATGGCAATCTTGTCTTTCACGATCGGGATCTGGATGGTGGCCGGTGCAGGATCATTCAAACGCGTTTTGCAGGAACCCTTGGTGGGTGCGACCCTGCTGGGCGCGCTGTTCTTATGGCAGGGGTGGGAAACACCGGTTTTCCTGACCAATACGCTGGAATTGATCGGGCAGATGGCGATCCCGATGATGCTGATCACACTTGGGGTCGCAGTGGC
>CAYZKE010000078.1:0-10291 GCA_964478505.1 uncultured Loktanella sp. | reverse complement strand
GCATGTTGCTGGCGGCTCTGGCCGTGCAATTCGTGCTTGATGGTCTGCGGGGTTTCGGGATCGGCGCCTAGTGCCTATATCTGTGCTATGACCACTGACCAAATCATGCAACTGACCTATCTGGTCCTTCTGGGGGCCGCCATTGGCGGCTCCACTATCGTGGTCGGGCGCAAGAATATGGGCAAAATGGCGCAGCAGGCCGCAATCTGGGCGCTGATCTTTATTGGCGTGATCGGCGCGTACGGGCTGTGGGAAGATATCAGCAACGATGTAAATCCGCGCCAGACCATCCTCAGCGAAAGCGCCATCGCCGTACCGCGCAGCAATGACGGGCACTATCACCTGACCCTTGATGTCAACGGCACGGCGGTTGATTTTGTCATCGATACCGGTGCCAGCCAGGTCGTGCTGTCCCAACGCGATGCGGCACGGATCGGGATTGATGCCAACAGCCTGAATTACTCGGGTGCAGCCAGCACCGCCAATGGCGTCGTGCGGACAGCCCCTGTGGTGCTGGATCAGGTGCGCTTGGGCAATATCACCGACCGCAATGTGCCTGCGGTCGTTAACGGTGGCGATATGGACAATTCGCTGCTGGGCATGACCTATCTGGGGCTTTATAACCGGATCGAGATTTCCAACGGTGAGCTGGTGTTGAACCGATGATCAGAGCTTTCACGATCCTGCTTCTTCTGGCTGCCTGCACACCCGCGCCCGCCGAGCTGCCCGAAGGGTTTGACCCGACATTCACGTTCTAGCGGATCAGCGCATCATGTAAGGTGGATCAGGATCCACCCTCCTTTTCAGCTTTCTTCGTCCAGCGCCCCGCCTCTTGCGCCCAGTATTGCGCAGCACAGCCTGCGTCGGTCAGCGCCTTCCACTGGCCACGCGCCACATCAAGTGCGGCACCATTATGGCCATCAAACAGGATACAGGTCCGCTCGGCGGTGCTGACTTCCGAAGCGCTCACGGCCGCGCCGCCCACGCTCATGACGCAGGCAAACCCGTCGCTGGGCACATCGCCCAGCAAGATAGGTTGGTCCGCGTCATGCGGCCCGCCCGCAAGGCCGTGGGGCAGAAAGCCGTCCTCGGGGCCCTGCCACAGCACCTCGTCCAACCGCTTCAAAAGTGCCGCGTCATGCCCACGCACCAGCACCCGCCAGCCTGCGCCGCGTGCCTTGCCGATCAACATGGGCAAGGTCGCCTCAAGCGGGCTATCGGTCAGGTGGTAGAAAAACGCAGCCCCCATCAGCCCTTCTCGTAATTATCAGCAATCAACCGGTTCAGCGCCATGACACCCCAGCCCGTCGCACCCGCAGGGGCCAGGTTGGTTTCTTTCTTGATGCTGGCGGTGCCTGCGATATCCAGATGCGCCCAAGGCACGTCGGGTTTGACAAACCGCTGCAGGAATTGCGCGGCAATCACCGCACCACCCATGCGTCCGCCAACGTTCTTCATATCCGCAATCCGCGATTTCAGTTCGGCGTCATAGCCCGCCCCCAATGGCATCCGCCAGACGCCCTCGCCCTCGGCTGCGGCGGCTTTGGCAATCGACGTACTCAGGTCATCCGAGTTCGAGAACATCCCTGCGTTTTCATGGCCCAAGGCCACCATGATCGCGCCCGTCAACGTGGCCAGATTGATCATGCCCACAGGCTTGAACCGCTCTTGCGCGTACCAGAGCACATCGGCCAGCACCAAACGCCCCTCGGCGTCGGTGCATGTTTTCAACCAGCCCCACCAGCCCCACGACATTGGCCTTGGCCTTGCGCAGCGCCAGCGTGCGCATGACACCGGCCACAACGCCCGCACCGCCCATGTCCATGGTCATCTCTTCCATACCACCGGGCTGTTTGAGGCTGATGCCGCCGGTGTCAAAGACCACGCCTTTGCCCACAAAAGCAAAAGGCGCTTCCTTGCCGCCACCGTTCCACGACATCACCACAACTTTGGTGGGGCTGTCCGATCCTTGGCCGACACTCAGCAGCGTGCGCATCCCCAGCTTGGCCAGCTCATCCTCTTCGAGGATTTCCACTTCGAGCCCCAGTTCCTGCATCGCCGCAAGCCGTGCGGCGAAATCATCGGTGGTCAGCACATTGGCGGGTTCATTCGTCAGATCACGGGTGAAAAACACGCCTTCGGCGACAGCCGCCAAAGGTGCGGCCGCTTTCGCAACCTCTTCGGGTTTGGACACCATGAAGGTCACCGTTCCAGCCGTCTTGGCCGGCGCGGTCTTATGGGTCTCAAACGCGTATCCCCGCAGCGCCAGCCCCAAGGAAATCTCTTCGGCGCGTGCGATTGTACCCGCGAGGACCAGCAGGTCATCACCATTCTGGATCTTTGCCAGTTGCGCCCCGGCCTTACGCGCATCCGCACAGCTTGGCTTGCGCCCAAGTTTCACCACGACCACAGCCACCGCCGCCATGCCCGCCGGATATCCAAGCGGTGCTGCATCGCCCGCGGCCATCTTTTCAAAGGCTGCGCTTTCAACAAACCGTGCCAGCGCCTTGCGGGTCAGCGTGTTCACCTTGCGCGCACCCGCATCCAGCTTGCCATCCTCCCCGACAAAGACAACAACCTTCCCCGCGGCACCGGCGACAGCTTCAAGATCAACGTCTTTGAATTGAATTTCAGCGGGTGTGGTCATGGTCTCTCCGATCTGTGTGAATGTCTTGGTGGCAATAGGTAGCCCGCGACCACCCTATTGACCAGATAGCTGTTCAATCCCGTGCGCGCTTGGGCTAGTTTGACCCCAATACAGCGACGGGCATCAAAAAGGACACAGCATTGGGGCGATTCGACAGATATATGTTGTCGCAACTGATGGTGCTGTTTGGCTTTTTCAGCCTCGTGTTGGTGTTGATCTACTGGATCAACCGGGCGGTATCTCTTTTTGACCAATTGATAGCGGACGGGCAGTCTGCGGCGGTTTTCCTTGAATTCACTGCGCTGTCACTTCCTTCGGTGATGCGACTGGCACTGCCTTTGGCGGCCTTTGCATCGGCGGTCTATGTGACCAACCGCATGACGACAGAATCCGAACTGACCGTCGTACAGGCAACTGGCTATTCGCCTTTCCGCCTTGCGCGGCCTGTAATGTATTTCGGGCTGATTGTCGCCTTGATGATGTCGGCGCTGATGCATTTTCTTGTCCCGCTTAGCAGTGCGCGCTTGGCCGAACGCGAGGTCGAGATCGCGCAGAACATCACGGCGCGCTTTCTGACCGAAGGCCGCTTCCTCGAACCGGTCAACGGCGTGACTTTCTATATCCGTGACATCACGCCCGAAGGGGAATTACGTGATGTATTTCTTTCAGACATCCGCGACGCGGACGAACAGATGACCTATACCGCTGCACAGGCGTTTCTGGTCCGGCAGGACGGCGCGACACAGCTGGTCATGATCGACGGCATGATCCAGATCCTCAGGACAGAGGATCAACGCCTGTTCCGCACCTCATTTGACGATTTCGCATTCAACATCAGTAACTTGATGGCCGAACCCCGCACAGGCAGACGCCGCGAGAATGTTGTACCCACGTGGGAATTGCTTGACCCGACGCAAGCCCTGCAAGATGAAACAAACCGCTCGGCCGCCCAGCTTCTGGCGACAGCACACGACCGGTTCAGCCAATCCCTTCTAGGCGCCGTTGCCGCACTGCTTGGTTTTTCAGCATTGATGGTGGGCAGCTATAGCCGGTTCGGGGTGTGGAAGCAGATCATTTTCGCAATTGTCCTGATCATCATTGTCAAAGCCGTCGAGACATCCGGCTTGCGCACGGCGCGCAGCGATCCGGAACTCTGGTTTGTAGCTTACCTGCAATGCTTTGTTGGGTTTGTGATGATCTGGTTTTTGCTGTTCTGGGCCAGCCGCCCCTATCTTTTCAAACGCCGGATCCCAGAGGGCAGCGCACCATGATCCTGCACCGCTATTTCGCACGCCGTTTTCTGGTCACACTCATGGGTGTGGGCGGGATTTTCTTTATGATCATGCTATTTTCTGAGCTTGTCGAGCAGTTGCGCCGTTTCGGAAGTGCCGACGCCTCTTTCTCCGATGTGCTGATCCTGAGTCTGCTCAATATCCCCGACGCGCTTTATACGATTATGCCGTTGATCGTCATTCTTGCGACCGTGGCGTTGTTTCTCAGCCTTGCGCGCTCCTCCGAGATGGTGGTGACGCGGGCGGCGGGGCGATCGGCACTCAAAGCATTGCTCGCACCGTTGGCCGTTGCATTTATCGCGGGTGTGCTGGCCGTTGCTGTTTTGAACCCTATCGTCGCGGGCACCTCAAAAGAATACGAAGTGCGCAGCGACGCCCTGCGCGGCACAAGTTCAGTGCTCTCAATCGGCTCGTCAGGTCTATGGTTACGTCAGGGAGATGAAATTGGCCAGACCGTCATCCGCGCCCAAAGCGCAAATCTGGATGGCACGCGATTGAGCGATGTGACCTTCCTGACCTTTACGCCAGACGGAGAACCGAACCAGCGGATCAGTGCACAGGTCGCGGAATTGATGGCGGGCGCATGGGTCTTGCAAGACGCCAAGTCATGGACCCTTTCCGAAGACGCAACGCCCGAAGCGACAGCACAGATTTTGGATGAACTCAGCCTGCCCTCTACGCTGACACCCGATCAGATCCGCGACAGCTTTGGCACGCCGTCTTCGATTTCGATCTGGGATTTGCCCGCTTTCATTGACCGTTTGCAAACGGCCGGTTTTTCGGCGCAACGCCATCTGATGTGGTTCCACAAAGAGATGGCGCAACCACTTTTTCTGGTCGCGATGGTGATGATCGGGGCGAGTTTTACCTTGCGCCATCAGCGCGGTGGGCGCACCGGCCTGATGGTCATGTTCGCGATCCTGCTGGCGTTCGTGATCTATTTCATCCGCAATTTTGCGCAGGTGCTTGGCGAAAACGGGCAATTGCCGGTGTTGCTCGCAGCATGGGCCCCACCCTTTGTCGCAATCGGGTTATCCATGGGTTTCCTATTGCACAACGAGGACGGCTGATGCGCGTTTTCCTGGTCATTTTAATGCTTTGCCTGCCTCTTTCGCTGCATGCACAAGGTGCTGCGACGCTAGTCGCGGATCGTGTTGCGCTGACCGAGGATGAACAGCTGATCGCGTCAGGCAATGTCGAAGTGCTCTATGACGGCAGCCGTCTGACCGCCAGCGAGATCGTATTCGATCGCGCCAGCGACACATTGCAGATTATTGGGCCGATCATCGTTCAGGCGGCGGACGGTACCATCTTTACCGCAGACCGCGCCACGCTCGACCCCCGCCTTGAAAACGGGATCCTGCAAGGTGCGCGCATCGTGCTTGAGCAGCAGTTGCAAGTGGCATCAAACCAGATCGACCGCCGCGACGGACGCTATTCGCAAATGTACAAGACCACAGCCACGTCTTGCCGCGTCTGTGGCACGCAGACCCCGCTATGGGAAATCCGCGCCGAGCAGGTGATCCACGATTCAGAAGAACGGCAACTCTATTTCCGTAACGCCACGTTGCGCGTGCGCGGGATACCGGTTTTGTGGTTGCCGCGCATGCGCCTGCCCGACCCGTCGCTTGACCGGGCCAACGGCCTGCTGACCCCCGAACAGCGCAACACGACACAACTGGGTTTCGGGATCAAGCTGCCCTATTTTATCACGCTTGGTGATCATCGCGACCTGACGCTGACACCCTATATCTCACCGGAAACAACCACGCTTGAGCTGCGTTATCGGCAGGCGTTCGCAAATGGAAATCTGACGGTGCAAGGGGCGGTCAGCGACGACTCCTTGCTGCCGGAAGCGCGGTCTTATCTTTTCGCCGAAGGCAGGTTCAGACTTGCCGATGCCTATCAACTCAACTTTGATATCGAAACGACGAGTGACCCCGCCTATCTTCTGGATTACGGCTATTCGGATATCGACCGGCTTGAGAGTGCGGTGCAACTCCTGCGCGTGATGGACGACACGCTCTTCAATGCAAGACTGACGAATTACGAATCCTTGCGTGATGACGAAGACGACGCATCCCTCCCACCCATCATTGCAGATCTGGGTTATGAGACGCGCTACGCGCCTGCCTTTGGTGGTGTCTTGCGCTATGGCGCAAGCCTTGATGCAGCTTACAGATACAGCAGAATCGATGGTGACGCCGGACGCGATGTCGGCCGCATCGGGGCGACAGGCGCATGGTCCGACAATTGGGTCCTGCCTTATGGATTTGTGGCAGATATGCAAACCGGCTTGCGCGCGGATGTCTATTTTGTCAGCGATGATATCACCTTCGAAAACGAAGACTTGCGCGCAGCCTCCAGCATTGGCGGGACATTGCGATGGCCTCTGGGACGTGTTGGCACAGCGGGTGCCACTCATCTTCTGGAACCCGTCGTCAGCCTCAGTTGGGCCGAAACCTATGGCGGTACGCCCCCCAACGAAGACAGCCTGCGTACCGAACTTGACCGTGCCAATCTTTTTGCCCTGTCACGCTATGCAGGCGATGATCGCATCGAAACAGGTCTGCAAGCAGCGGCCGGTCTGACATGGACGCGACTGGGTCCACGCGGGGTCAATTCGGTTCTCAGCTTTGGGCGGGTGTTCCGCCAAGAAGAGCAGGACGGGTTTACCAATACATCAGGTCTGAATGGGCTCAATTCCGATTGGCTGATTGCCGGCCAGTTCACAGCCCCCGGCGGATTCCTCTTTGACACGCGGAGCCTGTGGAATGGCGTACAGGACCTGACAGTCACCGACAGCCGTATCGCGTGGCAGAATGACCGCATATCACTGGGCGCAAACTATGTCTGGCTGGGGCCGGACCCAGAGGAAGACCGTTTGGAAACCAGTTCGGAATGGACGGTTGATGCGGGCTTTGTCATCAATGATGCATGGTCGCTCGACGTAGATGCGCGCTATGATCTCGCCGCCGAGCGTCCCGTCCGCGCAGGCGCGATCCTGCAATGGAGAAACGAATGTGTGACCGTCGACTTTTCGGCCTCGCGCCGCTTTACGTCTTCCAGTACGGTTGAACCCACAACAACTTTCGGGATAAGCGGCTCTATCGGAAGCTTTTCCACAGGGCGTGCGACAGGCGGGCTCGCGACAGGATGCGGAAACTGAAACGAATGACGAGTTTTGAGATGCTTAAAAGTCGGTTTATGGCGGCAGTGGCCGTGGCACTTTTCGGGACATGTGTAGGGACAAGTGCGGTCGCACAGGGCCAATTGACACCTGTCATTACAGTGGACGACCGCGTCATCACGCAATACGAACTGACCCAGCGCATCCGCCTGCTTGAACTGTTCCGCACGCCGGGTGACCTGAATGAGGCCGCGCGCAATGCACTGATCGAGGATCGCCTGAAACAGCAGGAAATGGCACGTTTCGATGTGACAATTTCCGAGGACGTCCTGCAGCAGGAACTGGAAGCCTTTGCCGAACGCGCCAATCTGACGCTGCCGCAATTCACACAGGTCCTTGCGCAGAATGGTGTCGATTTCAGCACGTTGCGGGATTTTGTCGGGATCGGTGTCTTGTGGCGGGACTATGTGCGCGCGCGTTTCAGGCGTCAGGTGACAATCACCGACAGCGATGTCGAACGCGCTATTGCACAGCGCGGCAATACCCGCTTCCAACTTGAGGTCCTTCTGTCGGAAATTATCATTGCAGCGTCACCCGAACGCGCCGCACAGGCACAACAGGCGGCTGAGCAGATTTCGCGGATGCGCTCTTTCGCCGAATTTGAAGCAGCAGCCCGTCAGGTCTCGGCTCTGCCATCCCGTGAGGATGGCGGACGCCTTGGGTGGCTGCCCCTTGACAACTATCCACCACAGATTGGCGCCATTATCCTTGATCTGGAACCGGGCGAAGTCACTGAACCGATCGAGATTCCTAATGGTATCGCGCTGTTCCAATTGCGTGGCACGCGCGAGGCTCTGCGCCCCGCACAGGCCCCCGTCAGCCTTGAATACGCCGCCTATTATATTCCCGGTGGCAAATCAAACGCCGGCCTGCGTCAGGCGGCTGCAGTCAGCGATCAGGTCGACACCTGCGATGATCTTTACGGTGTGGCGCGCAACCAACCTGCCGAGGTGCTTGATCGGTTGACAGTTGCGCCCGCAGCGATCCCTGACGAGATCGCGCTCGAACTGGCCCGTCTTGATCCCGGCGAAGTGTCTTATAACCTGACGCGCGACAATGGTGAAACGCTTGTGTTCCTGATGCTCTGCGCGCGCAACGCCGCAGGCGCCGACACACTTGATCCGGAAGTCGTCCGCCAGCAAATCCTGAGCCAGCGCCTGACAGCACTTGCCGATGCCCTGTTGGAAGACCTGCGGGCCTCTGCCGTTATCCACCCCTGATGCAACCGATCGCCATCAGTTGCGGCGAACCGGCAGGGATCGGCCCCGAGATCGCCGTTACGGCGTGGCAGGCCCTCCGAAACGAAGTGCCGCTGCTATGGATCGGTGATCCGGCGCATCTGCCTGCAGGCACCGCTGTGCACCAAGCCACTGATCCCGGCGATATCCATCCCTTCAAGATGACGGTGCTCGCCCGCGATTTCGGCAGCCCCGCCACCCCGGGCAAACCTGACCCGCGCCATGCCAGCGGTGTGATTGCGGCCATCGCAGATGCGGTAGCGCTCGTACAGGCCGGTGCTGCCCGCGCGCTCTGTACCGCACCCATCCATAAGGCCGCGCTGATCGACGGTGCCGATTTCGCCTACCCCGGGCATACAGAATATCTGGCGGCCCTCGCGGGGACCGATCAGGTGGTGATGATGCTGGCCTGTGATGCGCTCCGCGTCGTGCCGACCACCATTCATATCCCGCTGTCGGATGTGCCTACCGCACTGACCGCCAGCCTTCTGACCGATACCCTACTGATTACCCATGCCGCACTGCGCCGCGATTTCGGCATCACCAAGCCGCGCATCGCCGTCGCGGGTTTGAACCCGCATGCGGGCGAAGACGGGAAAATGGGCCATGAAGAGCAGGAAATGATCATCCCTGTCCTGAATGCACTACGCGCCCAAGGCATGGATATCAGCGGGCCGATGTCGGCCGACACGATGTTCCACGCAGGCGCGCGTGCGCGCTATGACGTGGCGGTCTGCATGTACCATGATCAGGCCCTGATCCCGATCAAGACGCTGGATTTTTCCGGCGGTGTGAACGTGACATTGGGCCTGCCTTTCATCCGCACGTCGCCCGACCACGGCACCGCCTTTGATATCGCAGGCAAAGGGATCGCCGACGCCACCTCGATGATCGCGGCCATCCGTATGGCCGCAACAATGGCCGATGCCCGTGATTGATAACCTGCCCCCCCTGCGCGAGGTGATCGCCACGCATGAGCTGGCCGCGAAAAAATCACTCGGCCAGAACTTTCTGCTCGATCTGAACCTGACAGCCAAGATTGCGCGGCTGGCGGGTGATCTGACTGGCGCTGACGTGCTCGAAATCGGCCCCGGTCCAGGTGGCCTCACGCGGGGTCTCTTGGCCGAAGGGGCGCGCCGCGTGCTGGCGATTGAAAAAGACCCCCGCTGCATGCCCGCCTTGGCCGAAATTGCCGCCGCCTATCCCGGCAGGTTACAGACCATCAACGGCGATGCGCTCACGGTCAATCCGCTTGAACACCTGACCCAACCGATCAAAATCGCGGCCAACCTGCCCTATAACGTCGGCACGGAACTCTTGGTGCGCTGGCTGACACCACCGGAATGGCCCCCGTTCTGGGACAGCCTGACACTGATGTTCCAACGCGAAGTGGCGCAAAGGATCGTCGCAACACCAGGCAGCAAAGCCTACGGGCGTCTGGCGCTCTTGGCGCAGTGGCGTACGGATGCCCGGATCGTGCTGGAATTGCCGCCCGAGGCCTTCAGCCCCCCACCCAAAGTGAATTCCGCCGTGGTCCACCTGACCGCCCTGCCCGCACCGCGCTATCCTGCGGATCCCGCCACGCTCAACAAAGTGGTGGCCGCAGCGTTCAATCAACGCCGCAAGATGCTGCGCTCGGCACTCAAATCCGTCAGCCTAGATATCGAAGACCACTTGAATGCGGTCGGCATCAAGCCGACGGAACGCGCCGAACAGGTCGGATTAGAGGCCTTCTGCGCTTTGGCAAGAAGCCTCGACGCGTCCTAGGGCCCTGGCCCCCGGGCTTTCCATGTCCCATCAAACTTCCGCCGGAGGCAATCCTGCCCCCGCCAAACAAAAAGCCCCCCGAA
Source organism: uncultured Loktanella sp. (assembly GCA_964478505.1). Classification (GTDB taxonomy): domain Bacteria; phylum Pseudomonadota; class Alphaproteobacteria; order Rhodobacterales; family Rhodobacteraceae; genus Yoonia. The sequence continues at coordinate 74 of CAYZKE010000078.1, read as the reverse complement.
ATCGGAGGGCCTGTCTTTATTCAGCAGCCTCGGGGGCATTGTCGCTCGTTGGCCCCTCATCGGGGGCCTTGCGC
>CAYZKE010000077.1:3027-10361 GCA_964478505.1 uncultured Loktanella sp. | reverse complement strand
TGGACGCCCTGCACAGCCAACAGGCCAGCGCATAAAAAAACCGCCGCACATCCGGGCAGATGGCGGCGGCAGGTTTGAAAACGATCACGACCCGATCCAGTATTCCATGGGGAGAGGCAAAACCCCCGCTTTGGATATCAGACAGGCAGGTCATCAAGCATTGCATTCTTGGGACAGGGCAATGTGACAGACCGGGCCGTGATCGTCTCGGCAGGTCAGATCAGCCCGGGCAAGGCCAATCCGACAATCAGCATGACCATGAGGGCGGCAACACCCAAAGCATCGGCGACAATCGTGTCGCGGGAGCGTGCGATAACGGATTTGATCTCTTCAGCCATTGGTATGTTCTCCTCATGTTCTGTTGCTACTTTGTTCTCACATCATTAACCACCTGTAAAGAACTTTTATAGAACATTTGAGAACATTTTGTGACTTTTGAGGCTAACCCACTGATATTAAACGGATCGCTTTGTCCTGCTCCATCAGCCAAAGGAGCGTTCTGGCGGCCTTGCCACGGGGCGATTCCAGTTTCGGGTCGTCATTCAGCAGTTTGCGCGCGTCGGTTTGGGCCACCGCCATCTGCCCTGTCTGCCGTTCAAGATCGGCAATTCTGAACCGTGGAATACCGGATTGTGCTGTGCCAATCACATCGCCCGCACCGCGCATGACCAGGTCTTCTTCGGAAATACGAAAACCGTCTTCGGTTTCGCGTAATATCTCAAGCCGGCGTCGCCCACTTTCGCTCAGAGGCGCTTGATAGAGCAACAAACAGGTCGAGGCCGCAGAGCCCCGCCCGACCCTGCCCCGCAGCTGGTGCAGTTGCGCCAGACCAAAGCGGTCTGCATGTTCGATCATCATGATCGAGGCGTTGGGCACGTTGACGCCCACCTCGATCACTGTAGTTGCAACAAGCACCTTGGTGTCGCCTGCCACAAACCGTGCCATAGCCGCGTCTTTTTCCGATGGTGGCATCTGGCCATGCACCAGCCCCACAACCCCCTCGCCCAATGCCGCGCGCAATCGCTTGAACCGCTCTTCGGCTGCGGTCATATCAACGACTTCGCTTTCTTCGACCAAGGGACACACCCAATAGGCCTGCCGCCCTTGCGCCACCGCATGGCGGAGCTTTTCCACCACCTCGTCCATTCGCGAGGCCGAGACCAATGCTGTTTGCACAGGCGTCCGCCCGGGCGGTTTTTCATCAAGCACGGAGACATCCATATCCCCGTATTGCGCCAGCGCGAGCGAGCGCGGAATGGGCGTGGCCGTCATCACCAGGACATCAACCGCCTGCCCCTTTGCGCCCAACTGCATCCGCTGCGCGACCCCGAAACGGTGCTGTTCGTCAATGACGGCAAGACGCAAGTCCTTGAAAGCGATGTCTTTTTGAAACACCGCGTGGGTCCCGACAAGGATGTCGATCTCTCCCTTCGCAAGGGCGTCAAGCTTGGCCGCACGCGCGCCCCCTTTGTCGCGCCCCGTCAGGATGTCCAAGGTCACACCTGCGGATTCCGCCAAAGGCCGCAACCCGTCCAGATGCTGGCGGGCCAGAATCTCGGTAGGCGCCATCATCACGCCCTGCCCGCCTGCCTCGACCACAGCCAGCAATGCCATCAACGCAACGAGCGTTTTGCCCGACCCGACATCGCCCTGAAGCAGCCGGTTCATCCGCAAAGGCGTGGCCAGATCCGCGACGATTTCAGCGATGGCATGGCGTTGTGCGCCGGTTGGTTTGTACGGCAAAGCCTCCAGAACCTTTGTGCTGAGCACGCCTGTCGCCTGCGACGCGCGCCCTTTGGCCCGCCGTGTGGCCGCCCGCGCCAAAGCCAGCGTCAACTGGTGCGCAAAAAGCTCGTCATAGGCCAGTCGTTCCCGCGCCAGCGCATGAGGCGACAAATCGGACGTCGATTGCGGGCTATGTGCGGCCTGCATAGCCGCCGCCCAATCTGGCCAGTTTTCGCGTGCCTTCAAAGCCGGATCAATCCATTCCGCCAGCTCCGGCAGCAAGGACAGCGCCGAGCGCGTGGCCTTCCACATCGCCTTTTGCGTGATACCCGCGTGCAGCGGATAGACCGGTTCAAACGCCGGAATATCGGCCGCCTCGGCCACAGGCAGCACGTGATCAGGATGGACGATCTGCGCGATCCCGTCGAAAATCTCGACCTTGCCGGACACAACCCGCCTTTGGCCCGTCGGCAGAAGCCGCTGCAGATAGTCACCGCGCGCATGGAAAAAGACCAGTTGAAACGAGGTTTCCGCATCTTCGACATGCACACGGTAAGGCCGCCCCCGCGTGCGCGGCGGATGGTGCTCGCCCACCGTCACTTCGACAGTGGCGACAGCGGGCGGCACAATCTCACGGATGCTGGCCCGTCTGTGCCGGTCCACGCCTGAGGCGGGCAATGTCATCAGGATATCAAGCGGCTTGGCGATGCCCACAGCCTCAAGGATTTGCGCCGATTTGGGGCCAATCCCGTCAAGCTTCGTCAGTTCTGCGAAAAGCGGAAAAAGGATTTCGGGGCGCCCGCTCATGCGTCGCCGATCAGGGCAAGCCAGGCGTCTTCGTCCATTGTCTCGACGCCAAGATCAGCCGCTTTCTTGGCCTTTGACCCCGCACCGGGCCCCGCGACCAGGATGTCGGTTTTTGCGCTGACCGATCCCGAAACCTTGGCGCCAAGGCTTTCGGCGCGTGCTTTGGCCTCGGCCCGCGTCATGCGTTCGAGTGTGCCCGTAAAGACCACCGTCTTGCCCGCAACCGGGCTGTCTGTGGCCCGCGCCTCGGCATCCTGCACGGAAAGCTCTGCGATCAGGCGGTCAATTGATGCGCGCTCAGCCTCTTGTTGCATGGTCGTCACCAGCGATGTGGCCATCACAGTGCCCACGCCATCGATCCCGATCAGGTCTTCCCAGGCAGCGCCGGCGCCGATTTCCGCAGTGGTCATGGCCTGCTCGAACGCATCCCAAGACGTGTAGTGGTTGGCCAAAAGGGCCGCGCTGTTTTCGCCCACATGGCGGATTCCGAGCGAAAAAATCACGCGCGCGAGCGGAAGTTCGCGTTTCTCGTCAATGGCATCAAAGAGATTGCTGGCGCTTTTTTCGCCCCAACCCTCGCGGTTCTTGAGTTGCTGCACCCCTGTGCCATAGCGCGCACGCAGGGTGAAAATATCGGCAGGCGTGGTGATCCAACCGTCCGCGTAGAACTGCTCGACCTGCTTGGCGCCTAGCCCCTCGATGTCAAAGGCAGCGCGCGAGACGAAATGCTTCAGCTTTTCAACGGCTTGCGCAGGGCAGATGATCCCGCCAGTGCAACGGCGCACGGCGTCGCCCTCTTCGCGGATCGCGTCCGACCCACATTCGGGACAGGTTTTCGGCATCACATAGGGTACCGCATCTTCAGGGCGGCGCGCCAGATCCACGTCACTGATTTTCGGGATCACATCACCGGCGCGATACACCTGAACCCAGTCACCCACACGGATATCACGGCCCTCGCGGATCGGTGCGCCGTTCCCGTCACGCCCCGCGATGTAGTCCTCATTATGCAGCGTGGCGTTTGACACCACCACGCCGCCAACGGTGACGGGTTGCAGTCGCGCGACGGGTGACAACGCGCCGGTGCGGCCCACCTGGATGTCGATGGCTTCCAGTCTTGTCCAGGCCAGTTCGGCAGGAAATTTATGCGCAATCGCCCAACGGGGGGTCGTTGAGCGGAATCCCAGGCGTTTTTGTAGCGCGAGGTCATCGACCTTATAAACCACGCCGTCGATGTCATAGCCAAGCGTTGCGCGTTGCGCCTCGATCGTTTTGTAGTGTTGCAACAGGTCGTCGGGGCCGTCGCAGGTGCACGTCAATGGGTTCGTGACGAAACCGAAAGACGCCAGTTTCGCGATTGCATCAGATTGCGTGTCCGCCAAAGGCGCCGAGAGTTCACCCCATGCGTAGGCAAAGAAACGCAAAGGCCGCGATTTTGTGATTTCGGCGTCCAGTTGCCGCAATGATCCGGCGGCGGCGTTGCGCGGATTGGCGAATTTCTTGCCGCCACTCTTGGCCTGTCGCGCATTGAGTGCGGCAAAGTCATCGTGGCTCATATAGACTTCACCACGCACCTCGAGCACCGCAGGCGCATCAGATATTTCTGTCGGAATATCGGCGATCGTACGGGCGTTGGCGGTCACGTTTTCACCCGTTTCGCCATCGCCACGTGTTGCGGCCTGCATCAACACGCCATTTTCATAGCGCAGCGAAAGTGACAGACCGTCGATCTTTGGCTCGGCGGTGTAGCGCAATGCAGCGTCCGCATCCAAACCGAGGTATTTGCGAATTCGTGTATCAAACTCTGTGATGTCTTCATCTGCAAAGGCATTGCCCAAGGACAACATCCGCACTGCGTGACGGACTTTCCCGAACCCTTCGGCGACTTCGGCCCCAACAACATCACTGGGGCTATCGGCGCGTTTGAGTGAAGGGAAATGGGCTTCAATCGTGGCGTTTCGTTGCTTTAACGCATCATAATCTGCATCACTGATATCGGGCGCATCATCGCGGTGATAGGCCGTATTTGCCGCCGCAATCTGTTCGGCCAGCCAAGCCAATTCGGCGCGCGCCTGTGCTGTGGTGAGCTGCGCAACGGGTGTGTCGCCTGTTTCCGGATGTTGCGCTGTCTCTTGAACCATGCCGGCCCCCACCCAATGACGCCCCATGACGGGGGATATGCGTCATAATTAGGCGGGCTGCACAGCGGCGTCCAGTGCTGGATGAGCGGGGACGGAGCGCAGAAAACAGACCGGACCCTACGCCCCGATTGCTATCGGTGCATGGGACGCAACAGGGTCCGGATCACGCAGGACGTAACCCCGCCCCCAGACCGTTTCGATATAATTGTCACCGTTGGTGGCTTCGCTCAGCTTTTTGCGCAGTTTGCAGATGAACACATCAATGATCTTCAGTTCAGGTTCATCCATCCCGCCGTAAAGATGGTTCAGGAACATCTCTTTCGTCAGGGTTGTGCCCTTGCGCAAGCTCAGAAGTTCGAGCATCTGGTATTCCTTGCCCGTCAGATGCACGGTGCTGCCTTCGACCTCAACCGTTTTGGCATCAAGGTTCACGGCAATTTGCCCTGTCTTGATAATGGATTGCGCGTGTCCCTTGGACCGCCGGATAATTGCATGAATACGCGCCACGAGTTCTTCGCGGTGGAAGGGTTTTGTCAGATAGTCATCTGCACCAAAACCGAAGCCTTTTAGCTTGCTTTCTGTCCCATCGTCCCCTGAAAGGATCAATATAGGCGTATCAATGCGGCTTAACCGAAGCTGGCGCAAAACCTCATGCCCGTTCATATCTGGCAGATTGATGTCCAGAAGGATCAGGTCATAATCATAGAGCTTTGCCAGATCGATCCCTTCCTCCCCCATGTCTGTTGCGTAGACATTCAGATTGGCGTGGGTCAGCATCAGTTCGATGCTTTTGGACGTTGTGGGGTCGTCTTCAACCAGCAAGACTCGCATGGCAGTTCTCCGCTATGAGTTCGGTAGTCTTCAATTAAACCAATAAAGGTTAATTAGCCGTTACCCCCGCCGTACCTTTACCAAAAACAACCTATAGTTGTCTATAGCGCTGTAATGCCGTGGCCTTCAACGCCGCCTCGCCGTGCTGGTCCACGGCTGTCTCCCACTCAGAAAACTCGTCCTCTGAAAGCGCGTAGGTTTCCAATGCTTCTTTGCGTGTAATCAGCCCCGCACCCACAGCCCGCACAACCGCGGCCTTGCGCGACGCAACCCAGCGCCTTGTTTTATGACTGGGCAGGTCCGCCCGCGTCATCACTGTTCCATCAGGCAAGGTCACCGATCTTGGTCCTTCGATTTTACGAATGTACATATTTGCACCCCTTTGTGTCACTCCGGGGGTAAATATCCGGTGAAGGGTTTAATGAGTGGTATAGGGGGGCCTTGAGAGTGTATCGCATTTTCCTATATTTATCTCTGTAAACGAAGCTTCCGGAACACCCTATGTCACTTGATTCGCCGCTTAATTCGCTCGGCTTTGCCAAGCCGCCCGCCCAGACGCGCGTCGTTGTTGCCATGTCCGGCGGCGTCGACAGCTCTGTCGTGGCCGCCAAACTGGCAGAAGAGGGCTATGATGTGGTGGGTGTGACCCTGCAACTTTACGACCATGGCGCGGCTTTGGCCAAAAAGGGTGCCTGCTGTGCGGGCCGCGATATCCATGACGCACGCCGTGTGGCCGAAGAAATGGGTTTCCCGCATTACGTGCTGGATTACGAGAATACCTTCCGCGAAGCTGTGATGGACGAATTCGCCGACAGCTATCTGGGTGGTGCCACCCCCGTGCCCTGCATCCGCTGCAACGAACGGGTGAAATTCAAAGACCTGCTCGAAACTGCCAAGGACCTTGACGCCGACTGCATGGCGACCGGCCATTACATTCAGCGCAAAATGGGCGCTGAAGGGGCAGAGCTTCATGCCGCCGCCGACGCCAGCAAGGACCAGAGCTATTTTCTGTTTTCTACCACACAAGAACAGCTGGATTACCTGCGCTTTCCTTTGGGCCATCACGCGTCCAAGGAAGAAACACGCGCGCTGGCCGGCAAATACGGGCTGAGCGTGGCGGATAAACCCGACAGTCAGGATATCTGCTTTGTGCCCAATGGTGACTATGCGGCAGTGATCGAGAAACTGCGCCCGGGTGCTGCGGCGCCTGGTGAAATTGTGGATACTGAAGGCAATGTACTGGGCACCCATAAGGGCGTGATCCACTACACCATCGGCCAGCGGCGTGGTCTGGGGATCGGCGGGCTTGCCGATCCGCTTTATGTGGTCAAACTGGATGTCGACAAAAAGCAGGTTGTCGTGGGCCCCAAAGACCTGCTGGCCACCCGCCGCGTGCCGATCCGTGAGATCAACTGGATCGGTGGCGGGAACCTGATGGATATGGGCGAGCGGCAGATTGCTGTGCGCGTGCGCTCCACCCGTCCGCCGACGGACGCTGTATTACGCCCGATCTCCGAGACGGAAGCCGAGGTTGAATTGCTGGTCGCCGAACAAGGCGTCTCGCCCGGGCAGGCCTGCGTGTTTTATGACCCCGACAGCACACGCGTGCTGGGTGGCGGCTGGATCTGGCGCGGCGCATAAGACGCCCACATTGCACATCGCGCATTTTGCAACGAAAGGTCACATGTCTGTGTGCCCCCTAGCTTTCGCGCGGCGACATGCCCCTATTGGGGTCAGAAAGGCCAGTCCAGCATGAGGAGACCCGCAATGACGATCACACGACGCCACCTTTTGACGGCAGCCATCGCTGCACCTGCTTTCGCCGCCTTT
>CAYZKE010000077.1:0-3017 GCA_964478505.1 uncultured Loktanella sp. | reverse complement strand
CCCCGAGGAAGGCGTCTCGCCCGGGCAGGCCTGCGTGTTCTATGACCCTGACAGCACGCGCGTGCTGGGTGGCGGCTGGATCTGGCGCGGCGCATAGGGCACACGGCGTTCCCATACCCAATTTTTGCAACGAAAGGTCACATGTCTGTGTGCCCTCTGGCTTTTGTGCGCTGACTTGCCCCAATTAGGGACCAGATAGGCGACACCCGCACAAGGAGCCATGACATGACCATCACACGACGCCACCTTTTGACGGCAGCCATCGCTGCACCCGCTTTCGCTGCCTTTGCACCCCGCGCCATGGCCGCCACGCCTGAGGTCTACGCCGAGAACGGGATCGCCGTGGATGGTTCCGATGTTGTTGGCTACTTCACCCAAGGCACCCCTGTTGCGGGCAATCCCGAGATCACGTTTGATTATATGGGTGCGACATGGCTCTTCGCATCGGCCGAGAACCGCGATGCATTTGCCGCTGATCCTGCCCGTTATGCGCCGCAATACGGCGGTTATTGCGCCTATGCGGTCAGCCAGGGCTATACGGCACCGACTGTGCCCGAGGCATGGTCGATCGTGGACGACAAGCTTTACCTGAATTTCTCAACCAGCGTGCGCCGCCGTTGGGAACGCGATATTCCCGGCCATATCGCAGCGGCAGATGCCAACTGGCCCGGCGTTCTGGCGTAACGGCTTTGGGCGGACCAAATGGTCCGCCCGCACCTGATAAGTCTAGAGTTTGCGGTAAGCGCCCAAGCCGCCTGCGATGAACTTGGCGTTGCGATACCCCATGTTTTTCAGCGTTGCCGCCGAGAGCGCACCACGGTTATAGGCGTTGCAATAGCAAAGGATGGTGGTGTCGAGGTCACTGATTTCGCCTTCGACATTCATCTCCAGCTTCCCGCGGCTGATATTGATCGAACCGGGGATGTGATAGGCGTCATGCTCTTCCTTGTCACGGATATCGAGCGCCACCGCACCTGCCGCGATCAGCGCGTCGACGTCTTCGGGTTTGACTTCTTCGACCTGCGCGCGAGCCGCATCAGCCATCGCCTGAAATTTCTCTGTATATGCCATGGGGTTCATCCTGTGTTTGAAAACCGTCGGGGCCTGATTACCGCACCTACCCGCCCTTTTCAGTGATGAAGTCACCAACCGTGGATAAAACGATGCCAATGAAAAAATCACTGGCGGATTTTTGTCTACACCGTTACCCAAAGCGCCATGATTTACACATCCGCATCCGAGTGGCGTAACGCCCCCCAAAAACGCGTTCTGCTGTTTGCCATGTCCGGTCTGGGCAAGACCTATCTGTCGAACATGCTGCGCAGCACAGGTGACTGGTTTCACTACTCGATCGATTACCGGATCGGGACGCGGTACATGGGCGAGCTGATTGCGGATAACGCCAAGCGCGAAGCCATGAAGGTGCCCTTCCTGCGCGATCTTCTGCGCTCGGACAGTATCTATATCGGCTCGAATATCTCGTTCAACGATCTGCGGCCGATGTCGTCCTATCTGGGCAAACCGGGTGATCCTGCCCTGGGTGGTCTGCCGTGGGATGAATACACCCGCCGTCAGGACCAGTTTCAGCAGGCCGAAATCGCGGCACTGCATGATACGGGGCATTTCATCGAACGCTCCAGCAGGCTTTACCAGTATCCGCATTTTGTCTGTGACACGGGCGGATCCATCTGTGAATGGGTCGATGTGAATGACCCAGATGATCCGATCATGACCGATCTGGCCGCCAAGACCCTGATGGTCTGGATCAAAGGCACTGACGAGCATACCGCCGAACTGATCCGGCGCTTTGATCGCGAACCCAAGCCGATGTCCTATGATCCCGCCTTTCTGTTAGCGACATGGAACGCCTATCTGGATGAGTTCAACGTGGCCCCTGACAAAGTAAACCCCGATGATTTCATCCGCTGGGCCTTTGCCAAGGCACTGGCGCACCGCCAGCCGCGCTATCAGGCGATGGCGGACAAATGGGGCATCACCGTCCCGCAACACGCCGTTGAGAAGGTCAAGGATACGGAGGGCTTTGTTGGCATGATCGCTGACGCCCTTGAGATGCGCGGCTAAGCCGCCTATCTCTGCCGTCTTATCTTGGATGTGAACAATGCCTATTAAACTGCCCAGTGCCTTGCCCGCCTATAACGTTCTGTCGAACGAAGGCGTTATGGTGCTTGATGAAGATACAGCCTCCCGTCAGGACATCCGCCCGCTGCGGATTGCCTTGCTGAACCTGATGCCCAAGAAGATCCAGACCGAGAACCAGTTCGCGCGCCTGATCGGCGCCACGCCCTTGCAGATCGAGCTGTCCTTGATCCGTATGACGGAACACCAGACCAAGAACACCGCTGCCGAGCATATGGAAGAGTTCTATCGTCCGTTTTCAGAGGTGAAAGACGAAAAATACGACGGTCTGATCATCACAGGTGCGCCGATTGAACACCTGCCTTTCGCGGACGTGACCTATTGGGACGAGCTGACCGAGGTCTTCGACTGGACCCAGACCAATGTGCATTCCACCTTTGGCGTGTGCTGGGGTGGCATGGCGATGATCAATTATTTCCACGGTGTGCAGAAACACCTTTTGGATCACAAGGCCTTTGGCTGTTTCCGGCACCATGTCACCGACCCCGCCTCACCCTATTTGCGCGGGTTCTCGGATGATTGCGTGATCCCAGTCAGCCGCTGGACAGAGATGCGTCAGGATGAAATTGACGCAGCGGGTGGGCTGAAGACGCTGATTACCAGCGATGACGCGGGTCCTGCCCTGGTCGAGGATCCGGCACATCGCGCGCTCTATATTTTCAATCATTTTGAATATGATAGCGGCACGCTCAAGCAGGAATATGACCGCGATATCAGCAATGGCACGCCGATCAATGTGCCTATGAATTATTATCCGGGTGATGACCCTACGAAACAACCTCAAAATAGGTGGAGAAGTCACGCGCATCTCCTATATGGAAACTGGATAAACGAAATTTACCAGACCACCCATTTTGAGT
>CAYZKE010000076.1:5072-10366 GCA_964478505.1 uncultured Loktanella sp. | reverse complement strand
GCCATAAAGCTCTTGGCCGTTTCCACCGCAACCGCCGCATCACGGCAATAGGCATCAGCACCAATCGCCTTGCCGAACTCTTCGTTCAGCGGCGCGCCACCGACAAGCACGACATAATCGTCGCGCATGCCTTTTTCGACCATCGTGTCGATCACGACCTTCATATAAGGCATCGTGGTGGTCAGCAGGGCGGACATGCCAAGAATATCGGGTTTTTCGCTTTCCAACGCGTCAAGATAGGATTCGACCGCATTGTTGATCCCCAGATCGACAACCTCGAAACCCGCACCTTCCATCATCATGGACACAAGGTTCTTGCCGATATCATGGATATCGCCTTTGACCGTCCCGATTACCATCTTGCCCACACGCGGCGCGCCAGTTTCGGCAAGCAGGGGTTTAAGGATAAACATTCCGCCCTTCATGGCATTGGCCGCCAGCAGCACCTCAGGCACAAACAGAATACCATCGCGGAAGTCGTTGCCGACAATGGTCATGCCGCCCACGAGCGCCTCGGTCAGAACGCGGTAAGGCTCCCAGCCACGTTCGATAAGGATATTCACCCCTTCCTCGATCTCTTCCTTCATTCCATCGTAAAGGTCATCGAACATCTGCGCGACGAGATCTTCGTCATTGAGTTCGGACAGGATGATGTCATCTTCTTCGTCGGACATGGCCAAGCCTTTGTATGAGTTTACACCGCAGTATTGCGCCGGATTGAAAAATTCTAGCGGTTGTTTTCCGACATGTCCAAGAACATGACCGACCTTGTGTTGCTGATGTTCGTGAATTGTTCTAATAAAGATTATGGAAGATTTGCCAGTTCAGAAATCACACCTGACGCCTGGTCGTGCAGCAATTTCTAATCCGGACAACCGGTATGACAGGTTGCACGCCGAGGCGGTTGATGACGGCTGGGCGCCTGAGCAGGACTTGCCGGTTTTGCGCACGGAAATCACCGATGAGGTTGCCCGCACAGTGATCACGCGCAATTCATCGCCTGATTTGTCCTTCGACCGTTCGATCAACCCCTACCGCGGCTGCGAACATGGCTGCATCTATTGCTTTGCACGCCCCAGTCATGCGTTTCTCGGCATGTCGCCGGGGTTGGATTTTGAAACCAGACTTGTCGCGCGCCCAAATGCGGCCGCGCAGTTGCATAAAGAACTTTCCAACCCGCGCTATACACCGAAAACCATTGCGATCGGCACCAACACAGACCCCTATCAACCGGTTGAAAAATCCCGTGAAATCATGCGCCAGATCTTGGAAGTTCTGGACGCATTCAACCATCCTGTCGCGATTGTCACGAAAGGCACCCTGATCACACGCGACAGCGATATTCTGGCACCTATGGCTGCCAAGGGGCTTGTCAGGGTGGGCATTTCGGTCACGACGCTTGATCCCAAAACATCCCGTGCATTGGAACCCCGCGTGCCTTCACCGGCGGCCAGACTGCGGACGATCCGCCAATTGACCGACGCAGGCATTCCCGTGCGCGTGATGGTGTCGCCGGTTATCCCCGCGCTGACCGATCATGAACTTGAGGCGATCCTGCAAGCCGCCAAAGACGCGGGCGCCGTTGCGGCCTCTTCCATCGTTCTGCGCCTGCCACGCGAAGTGGCCACGCTGTTTCGCGATTGGCTGGCCGCCCGTTATCCGGACCGTGCAGCGCGCATCATGGGACGCGTGCGGGAATTGCATGGTGGCAAGGATTATGATCCGGAGTTCGGAAAACGCATGGTCGGGCAGGGCCCGTGGGCCACGATGATGCAGCAACGTTTCAAGCTCGCCACCCGCAAACTGAACCTCGACCGCAGCCTGCCGCCCTTGCGTACGGACCTCTTCGCCCGCCCCGCACAAAGTGGCGACCAGCTTTCGCTTTTCTGATGCAAATCCCGTTATTACTGGCCCGAAAATATCCCGGGGGAGGCCACCGCAGGTGGCCGGGGGCAGCGCCCCTAGCTGCGCCGCCGCCGTCCGCGCCGTGGCGATGCTTCCGGACCGGCCCCGTCTGTACCATCGGATTCCGAAGAAAACCCGCCCAGGGCCGCGGTAATCTGCTCCAGCGTCGGCAGCTCACCTTTCGGACGCGTCTCAAGTGCGGCGCGCATCGCGCGCAGGTGCTCGGGTGTCGTGCCACAACAGCCGCCAATAATTGTGGCGCCACAGTCGCGTGCAAGGACGGCATAATCGGCCATCAATTCAGGCGTGCCATCATAGTGGATGTGCCCGTCGTGGTACTTTGGAATACCGGCATTGCCTTTGGCGATAATGGGCAGCGTCGGGTGGGCGGCGGTAAACCCCAGCACCGTCCGCAACAGGTCTGACGCACCAACACCGCAGTTCGCGCCAAAGGCCAGCGGTTGGTGCGCAAGCTTGCCGACCTTCTTGACCATATCGGCCGATGTCAGACCCATCATTGTGCGCCCTGCGGTGTCGAAACTCATCGTGCCGCACCAGGGCATACCGGCCAGCGCAAAGGCCTCGGCCGCTGCGGCGTATTCTTCGGGGGCGCTGATCGTCTCGACCCAGAGCACATCCGCGCCGCCTTCTTTCAGACCCTCGGCCTGCTCGTGGAACATCTCGACTGCGATTTCATGGGTCAGGCTGCCCATCGGGGCCATAATCTCGCCCGTAGGGCCAACCGAACCTGCAACAACGATGGTCCGGCCTGATGCATCAGCGACCTCACGGCCCAGTTCGGCGGCAGCTTTGTTCAACTCGCGCACGCGGCCCTCGGCACCATGCAGTTTCAGGCGTGATGCATTGCCTCCGAAACTATTGGTCAGGAAAATATCGCTGCCCGCATCCGCCGCACCTTTGTAAAGGGCTGTGATCTTGGCGGTTTCGTCGATATTCCACATCTCGGGCGCATCGCCCGACATCAGACCCATGTTGAACAGATTTGTCCCTGTCGCCCCGTCGGCCATCAGCCAGTCGTTGGTTTCAAGAAGCTTTGAGAGGGCATTGGTCATAGGGGGCTCCGGCTGTCGCGAGGGGATTGTTGTGCGGTGTCATGTCTCTGCATCAGATGCAAATTCAAAGAATGCATGGTCATTATGCAAGAAATGATAAAACCGCGCCGATCATTGGCGCGGTTGGGCTGTCTGCTCTGGTCGCAACCTGCGTTAGACTTCTTTCATCAACTGCGCTTTGGCCTCGGCCAGAAACTCGACCATCTTGGTGCGGATGGTTGCCTCATCGGCCTTGTCGCCCAGATCACCGGACACCTTGCGATAAACATCCTCGTGCCCTGCCTCCTCGAAGTCGGACTTGACGACCTCTTTGGCGTATTCTGCGGCCTCTTCACCAGTTTTGCCCAGCAGTTCTGCAGCCCACAGACCCAGCAATTTGTTGCCGCGCGCTTCGGCTTTGAATTGCATTTCGGCATCATGGGCGAACTTGTTTTCAAACGCATTCTCGCGATCATCGAAGGTTGTCATGGATTTGGCCTCTTGATTTGGAAGATCTTGCTTATGATATGCCTCTCACGGTGCTTGCCCGCAAGGGGGGCTTGCACTATGACGCGCAGATGATGCGGTCCACGCCGGGCCGGAATGGGGCAAGGGGTCAGCATGTCACGTCGTAAAAAGATTTATGAAGGCAAGGCAAAGGTTCTTTATGAAGGCCCCGAGCCAGGCACTTTTGTGCAGTATTTCAAGGATGATGCCACCGCCTTCAACGCCGAGAAGAAGGCCGTGATCGAAGGAAAAGGCGTGTTGAACAACCGCCTGTCCGAGTATTTCATGACCGGGTTGGGCCAGATCGGGATCCCCACACATTTCATCAAACGTCTCAATATGCGCGAGCAGTTGATCCGTCAGGCCGAGATTATCCCGCTTGAAGTGATCGTGCGCAACTTTGCTGCGGGGTCGATGGCCAAGCGTATGGGCATGGAAGAGGGCACGCCGCTGCCGCGCCCGATCGTCGAGTTCTCCTACAAGGACGACAAACTGGGCGACCCGCTGGTGCCCGAGGAATACATCATCGCATTCGGCTGGGCCTCGCAGCAGGAAATGGACGATATCGTCAGCCTTGCCTTGCGCGTGAACGATTGGATGTCGGGCGTGATGTATGGCGTCGGTATCAAGCTGATTGATTTCAAGATCGAGATCGGCCGTGTCTGGGACAATGAGTTCCAGCGCCTTATTCTGGCAGATGAGATCAGCCCTGACAGCTGCCGCCTGTGGGATATCGAAACAGGCCAAAAACTTGACAAGGACGTCTTCCGCCGTGACCTCGGGAGTCTGACCGACGCCTATACCGAAGTTGCAAAGCGCCTTGGTGTGATGCCGTCAAACGTCACCCACACGCCCAATAAACCCACATTGATCAACTAATCTTGCGACCCTAGCGAACAAAGGACCTGCCCATGAAAGCCCGCGTACATGTCATGCTCAAAAACGGTGTGCTGGACCCACAAGGCGAGGCAGTCCGCCACGCGCTTGGAACACTTGGCTTTGACGGGGTCAACGGTGTGCGCCAGGGTAAGGTGATCGAGCTTGATGTGGCCGATGGCACATCAGAGGCCACGATCAACGAGATGTGCGAAAAGCTTCTCGCGAATACCGTGATCGAAAGCTACAGCGTCGAGGTGGTCTGATGCGCGCAGCGGTCATCGTTTTTCCCGGGTCCAATTGCGATCGCGACATGGCGGTTGCGCTGAAGGCGGCTGGTGCGGATGTCAGCATGGTCTGGCACAAGGACGCGAACCTGCCTGACAATGTCGATCTTGTTGCCATCCCCGGCGGTTTTTCCTTTGGCGACTATCTGCGTTGCGGTGCGATTGCGGCGCAATCCCCGATCTGTAAGGCCGTAGTCGCCCATGCCGACCGTGGCGGGTATGTGCTGGGCGTGTGCAACGGGTTCCAGGTTTTGACAGAAACAGGGCTTTTGCCGGGTGCGCTGATGCGTAACGCGAACCTGAGGTTCATCTGCAAAACCGTTGGTTTGAAAGTAGAAACATCAAATTCCGCCTTCACCGAGGGCTACAAGGCCGGTGACAGCGTGGGATTCCCTGTGGCGCACCATGACGGCAATTACACAGTAGATGCCGAGGGGCTGGCAGCGCTTGTCGCCGAGGATCGCATCGCGTTCACCTACGCAGACAACCCCAACGGGTCGATCAACAACATCGCAGGCGTGCTTTCTGCAAACCGCCGCGTGCTGGGCATGATGCCACACCCGGAACGCGCAGTTGATGCGGGCCACGGCGGCACCGACGGACAGGCGCTTTTCCGCGGGTTGGTGGGGCAATTTGCCCAAGCGTGATCTGCTCGCTTGCCGCGTTG